>RKRX01000042.1 GCA_007571185.1 Oceanicaulis sp. | reverse complement strand
CCCTTGAGCCGGTCCACAGGTTGGGGAAAATCACCCTTGAGCACCAAGGTGGCGTCAGGTCGCAGTTTGTAATCGGCGGGACGCTGGGTCATGAGTTTCACAAGGGCCGCCGGATCGCCAAAGCCATGCTCACGAAATGTGGCCACCGCACCTTTGGGGCCTGCATCTAATTTTGCGATATTAGCACGCTTACACAAAGACTTAAGTGCAACAACTTGAAGTAAGCTTTCAACTTCTTCCGGCAGCGTGCCGAACCGGTCGACGAGCTCGGCGGCGAAGCCTTCACACTCTTGCCTAGTGTCCAGGGTCGACAGGCGGCGATAAAGCGATAGGCGCACATCAAGATCGGGCACATAGGTTTCGGGGATCAGCACTGCCGCCCCCACATTGATAGCGGGTGACCAGTCTCGCTCCTGCGCGTTCATATCCCCTTGCAGACTGGCGACAGCATCTTCCAGCATGGATTGGTAAAGTTCCACGCCCACATCCTTGATATGGCCTGATTGCTCCTCGCCCAAAAGATTGCCCCCGCCCCGCAGGTCGAGATCGTGACTGGCGAGCGTGAAACCTGCGCCCAGGCTGTCGAGCGACTGCATGACTTTCAGACGCTTGTCGGCGGCGGGTGTCAATTTCCGATTGGCGGGTGTCGTCAGATAAGCGTAGGCGCGCGCCTTTGAACGTCCCACCCGGCCACGAAGCTGGTAAAGAGGGGCGAGGCCGAACATATCCGCCCGGTGAATGATCATGGTGTTGGCGGCGGGAATGTCGATCCCCGATTCCACAATGCTGGTGGAGACGAGCACATCGTATCGGCCTTCATAAAAGGCGGTCATGACCTCTTCGAGCTGTCCGCCCGCCATCTGGCCGTGGGCGACCACAAAGCTGACCTCGGGCGCCTGTTCGCGCAAAAATCGGGAGATGTCTTCCAGATCGGAAATGCGGGGTGCGATATAATAGCTCTGCCCGCCGCGATAACGTTCGCGCAACAGGGCCTCGCGCACCGTCACGGCGTCAAACGGGGTGACATAGGTGCGAACCGCCAACCGGTCGATAGGCGGGGTGGCGATGATGGACAGATCACGAATGCCCGCCATGGACAGTTGCAGGGTGCGCGGAATGGGGGTGGCGGTCAGGGTCAGCACATGCACATCAGTTTTCAGCTCCTTGAGCCGTTCCTTGTGCCTAACGCCAAAGCGCTGTTCCTCGTCAATCACCAGCAGGCCCAGATCAGCGAATTTCACCGTCTTGGCCAGCAAGGCATGGGTGCCTATCACCACTTCGCATGTACCCTGGGCCAACGCCTTGCGCGTGGCGGTCGCATCCCTGGAAGATATCAACCGGGATAGCTGGTTAACTTTGACCGGCCAATCCCTGAAACGGTCCTGAAACGTCCTGAAATGTTGACGCGCCAGCAAGGTGGTGGGGGCGATTATCGCCGCCTGACGTCCGCTCATGGCGGTGATAAAAGCGGCGCGCAGCGCCACTTCGGTTTTGCCAAAGCCCACATCACCGCACACCAGCCGGTCCATAGGGCGGCCCCTGGCGAAGTCGGAAATCACATCATCGATAGCGTTCAACTGATCATCGGTTTCCGCATAGGGGAAACGTGCAGCGAACTCATCATACAATCCGCCGGGCGGGGTCATCACCTCGGCGGTGCGTGAGTTGCGCGCGGCGGCGATCTTGATGAGCTGATCGGCCATGTCACGCAGACGGTTTTTGGCCCTGGCCTTTCGGGCCTGCCAGGCGCTTGCGCCCAGTTTGTCAAGCTGAACAGTCTCGTTCTCGTTGCCGTATCGCGAGAGCAGTTCAATATTTTCCACCGGTAGATAAAGTTTGCTCTGACCGGCATATTCCAGTTCCAGACAATCATGGGGCGCCTCGCCTACGCTGAGGGTTTTCAACCCCAAATACCGACCCAGCCCGTGTTCGGTATGAATCACCAAGTCACCCGGAGTCAGCGCATTTGCTTCGGCGATCACATCGGCGGGTTTTTTCCTGCGCCGGGGACGGGCCAGGCGATCACCCAGCACATCCTGCTCTGCGATGATGGCGAAGCTTTCGGTCTCAAATCCGTGTTCCAGCGGCAGAACCACGCGTGAGATCATCTGACCGCTGGTCTCATTCACCGCGCGCCAGTTTTCTGCTGGCGAGATAGATTCCAATCCGTGCTCTGACAGCACGCTGGCCAGGCGATCTGAAGCTCCCTCGCTCCAATTTGCAAAGAGCACACGCTTGCCCGACGATCTGAGGGCGGTGGCGTGACCGACAACCGCGTCAAAGACATTCTGGTTGACTTGGCGTTCGGCGGCGAAATTGCGTCCCTGTTTGCCCGCCATATCCACAATCGTGTCACCAGCTTCCCGAAAAGCGGTGAACCGCCGTGCGACGCGTGCGCTGATCGCGTCGTCCCATTCGGTTTCGTCCAAATACAGAGCTTGGGGATTCAATGCGCGATAGGCGGGAGCGGCCATAGCGCCGATGCCGGACCCGGCAGTCTGTTGGCGGGCGTCGAAATAATCCCGGATCTGTTCAAGCCGTTTGTTAAGCGCATCCCCGGCAAGCGGGTCTAGCCCGACCAACGCTTTCTCACCCACATAATCAAAGACCGTATCCAATCGCTCATGAAACAGCGGCAACCAATGTTCGACACCGGTGGGTCGGACACCCGCGCTGACCGAGTCATAAATCGGGTCGCCTGATCCGGTCGCGTTGAAACTTTTCCGAAAGCCTGAACGGAAGCGTGAGATTGCCGCCTTGCTCAGCAAAACCTCACTGACCGGAGAGAAACTTGCCGATTTGAGCTGACGGGTGGTGCGTTGGGTCTGGGGATCAAAGGCCCGGACAGTTTCCAGCACATCACCAAAAAAATCCAGACGCACAGGTTCTTCCGCGTCAGAGGGAAAAACGTCAATCACCCCGCCGCGAACCGCATAATCGCCCCGCTCGGTGACGGTGGTGGCGCGGATATAGCCGTTTTCAGCCAGATGCCGTTTCAACACCTCGGAATCCAGCATGCCGCCCGGACACGCACTGAGCCCCCCTGTGATCATGGTTGATCGCGGAGCGCAGCGCTGAAGCGCACCGGACACAGTCGTGATCACCAGAAGGGAGCGAGGGTCAGAAAGGTTGCGGGTCGCTAGCTGGTGCAAAATCCCGGCGCGTCGGGCCGCCGTGCGCGGGCTGGGGCTGATTCGATCATAAGGCTGACAGTCCCAGCCCGGCATGCGCAATTGGTCGATGTCAGGGGCAAAGAAAGCACAGGCGGATGCGAAAATGCTGGCGCGAGCTTCATCAGTGGCGATGTAGAGCCCCACCCTGCCGCGCACGCGCAGGATGTCACAGTAAATCAGCGCATCAAATCCTTCAGGGGCGCCGCATACGGTCAGGGCGTCGGGACTTTCGGTCAATCGTTTGAAATCATCCACGTCCTGTGTCCTTTAAAATCCAAACCATTCCCGCGTTGAAATGAACCGGGGAATATAGGAAAACATTGTCGATACCCTGTGCCCCAACACATCTTGATCGAAAGGCGGAGATCCAGGGAAATGAAGTGGTTTCAGCGTTTCGGTCCATCACCTTGGGCGGCCATGCCGGAAAACCTGAAGGCTTTCAGTGCATCTAGCACCGGACCTTCAAAATTGGGCGGCGTTGTAATCGTACCGTTAATCCAGCCGTAAACCTCGGTATCGGGCGCATCCAGAAGATTTTCGAATTCATTGATTTCTGCGGTGTTCAGATCATGCAGGCGAGCCTCGGCGAACCGTCCCATGATCAGGTCAGCCTCCTTAAAACCTCGTCGCCAGGCGCGGAAGATCAGGCGCTTAAGTCGGGTTTCGGGATCAGTCGGTGGATTCGGATCGGAAAAAGGATGATCAGGCATATGCCATCCTATAGCGCGCACCATGGATAGGGTGAAGGGAGTCAAGCCTGTACGTGCTTCGAAGCAGTGGTTCTTTTTCCAGATTTATGGTGCGCAACGCTCTTGAAGCGGGAGATACAAACCCTCCACACTCAGCGGCGAAGGTGTCTGAAACGACCGATTTCGAATCCAAACAGGGAAGAAATTCCACGCTCAGTTACGTACCATAGATGTGATCTCAGTACTATCGGCAATACCATCATGCGTCCTGACACTCTTTTTCCTCTTTTTGCTGATCTGATCACGCTGAAAGGCGTGGGGCCAAATCTGGCCACGTTGATCGGGAAAGCGGCGGGTTCACAGGTGAAGGATCTAGTGCTGACTGCCCCTACGGGGTTAGTGGATCGGACTCAGCGGGTATCCGTCTCGGATGCGGAACATGCACGCAATCAGACCGTGATGACGGTGGAAGCGGTCGTGGAAAAACACACGCCTCGCCGCACCTCAAGACAACCATACAAAGTGCGAATGCGGGACGAAACCGGTTGGCTACATCTGATTTTTTTCAATGCCAGAGTTGATCATCTGCACCGCATTCTGCCTGAAGGCAGTCGCCGCATCGTGTCTGGCAAGGTTGAACGCTTCTCTGGTGAAATCCAGATTATCCATCCTGATTTTATTGCCGACCCCGCAGAGATCAAGAACACGGATTTATTGCAACCGATCTATCCGCTTACAGCTGGTCTTTCGATCAATGTGATGCGCAAGGCGATGAAAGAAGGTTTGGCCACCCTGCCCGCCTTGCCTGAATGGATTGATCCGGCCCTTAAAAACCGTAAGGACTGGCCTGACTGGCGAACAGCGCTGCTGAAACTGCACGCTCCGCAAGAGAGTCTGGATCTGGAACCCACTTCAAAGGTTCGACAACGCCTTGCCTTCGATGAACTTTTTGCTCATCAACTCGCATTGAAACTGACACGTAAGGATCGCAAAACACGCAAAGGTCTGGCCCTGCCCGGTGATGGATCAAGTGTTGAGAAAGTCCTCACTCACGCTCCTTTTACGCCTACCCGCGCCCAGTTGCGCGCCTTTGAAGCGAGTAAGGCGGACATGCAATCAACGCACAGAATGATGCGTCTGATCCATGGTGATGTAGGTTCGGGCAAAACCTTTGTTGCAGCGCTGTGCGCCGCCCATGCCGCCGAAGCGGGCGTGCAGACCGCCCTGATGGCGCCAACCGAGATCGTTGCCCGCCAGCACGCCAAGGTGCTGAGCGACTTGCTCGAACCGGCCGGGGTAAAGGTGATCGGCCTCACCGGTCGGGACAAAGGCGGATCACGCAAAGCGTTGGAAACGGAGATTGCATCAGGTGAGGGACAGGTGATCTGCGGCACGCATGCCCTGTTCCAGGACCGTGTAGAATTTGCTAACCTGGGTCTTGTCATCATTGATGAACAACATCGATTTGGCGTGGTGGACCGGCGCAAGTTGACCCTCAAGGGACGTATGCCGGATGTGCTGGCCATGTCCGCCACCCCGATCCCGCGCACCCTCACCCTCGCCGCCTTTGGCGATCTTGATGTCAGCAAGCTGGATGAAAAACCCGCCGGGCGTATTCCGCCACGAACCCGGATCATATCCGGTGACCGTCTGCATGAGGTTGTGGACGCTCTCAAGCGCGTACTGGCCACGGGATCATGCGCATACTGGGTATGCCCGATGGTGGAAGACAGCGATAACAGTGATCTCGTCGCCGCCGAAGCGCGTCACCATATGCTGCGTGAATTACTTCCAACGTATCGCATCGGCCTTGTGCACGGACGGATGCCCGCCAGGGACAAGCAAAAAGCGGCTGAGGACTTCAGGACCGGTGAGATTGATGTGCTAGTGGCCACGACCGTGATAGAAGTCGGCATCGATGCGCCGAACGCCACAATCATGATTATCGAGCATGCCGAACGTTTTGGCTTGGCGCAGTTGCACCAGCTGCGCGGGCGCGTGGGTCGCGGTGACGAATCTTCCACCTGTCTGTTGCTCTACCATGGTCATCTGGGAGCGCTTGCCCGCGCCCGGTTGAAAATCATGCGGGAAACCGACGACGGCTTCGTGATTGCTGAAGAAGACTGGCGTCTGCGCGGCTCGGGGGATCCGCTGGGATTGAAACAGTCGGGCCTGCCTGAATACCGCATGGTCGACCTGGCCGCCCACGCCAGCTTACTGGAACAGGCCAGCGATGCAGCCGGGTACGAAGTCGCGCGCGAAGATGCATTCGGCGGCGAACGGGGCGAGGCTTTGCGTACACTGCTCTATCTGTTCGAACGTGATGAAGGCGTACGCCTGATGCGGTCGGGCTAACCCCGAATATCCCTTCCAGAACCCCGGCGCCCACGGGGCATAAGTTTCGCGGCCTTACCACGTTTCAAAAGGTGTTGAAGACCCGTGCGATCAGAGCCTGCTCACCACCTGAGCCCGATCACCTCCAGCCCGGCGCGCCACTCTCTGGGGCGGCTGCTCACATATGAACGCAGAACCTGACCGTCCGGGCCCAGTGCGAACCCGTAGCCCAGTTCCGTGTTCCAGCTTATCTGCGGCGTCACCCCGCGCTCAGAGACCACGCCCGGCGCACGCATCCGATCATCGCCCCATAGCTGTAATCCGC
>RKRX01000197.1 GCA_007571185.1 Oceanicaulis sp. | reverse complement strand
TTTTAGCCTAGGCCCAGGCAGAGTGCCACTGTTGACGTGAATCTTCCCCTCTGCAACCCGGGACATGCGTAGCTTACAGAAATCTCCGCTGACAGCGCCTTTTCCTCCCAGAAACGACCACCCCCGCCCAGATTGAGCGGAAACCGAAGATCAACTTACTATCAGCGACCGTATGAGCGCTGCAAAATCTTTCACCTCAAGACTGGCGCCCCCCGCCAGCGCCCCGTCAATATCAGGCTGGGCCATCAACTCAAACACATTAGACGGTTTCACAGAGCCGCCGTAGAGCAAACGCAGTGCATCCCCGTCCTCACCTGGCCAGGCGGTGCGCAGCGCCTGATGCATGATCTGGGCGTCCTCCGGGGTTGCAGTCTTTCCCGTCCCGATCGCCCAGACCGGTTCATAAGCGATCACGACCGCATGGGCGCTCATACCCCCGGGCAAACTGGCGATCATCTGATCTGTGATCACACTGACCGCTTTTCCCTGCTCTCGCTGCTCCAGGCTCTCCCCCACGCATATGATCGGGATCAACTCCGCCGCACGCGCAGCCTCAACCTTGGCGCAGACCTTCTGATCGGTCTCAGCATGACCGGTGCGACGTTCACTGTGCCCGACAATCACATATCGACATCCGAGGTCGGCCAGCATGACCGGACTGATATCACCGGTGTATGCTCCTTTGGCGTGCGCGGCGCAATCTTGTCCGCCCAGCGCCAGCCAATCGGGACACTCTTGCGCCATTTGCGCTATCAAGGTCGCGGGCGGACACAGGACGATGTCGATATCGACGGGAAAGTCAGGCATCGCTTCAGCCAGAACCTTGAGCCAGCGCACATCTTGACGCAGTCCGTTCATCTTCCAGTTGCCTGCCAAGAGTGCGCGCCGTGACATCCTCCTCCCCCTTTCGGTCCTATTCTGCCTCGCCATCAGAGCACCGCACACATGTATGAGAGGCATCATACATTCGGCAGGTGGAGATAGCAGGGCATGTATATCCCTGCAACGCACCGGATCGCTTGCCGCACAACCGCGACCCCGTTACGATCCCATCACATGTAAAACCTTCTCACAGCCTGGTTTGAAACACTCATGCTGACGCTCATCCGTTCACTCGCCCGCTCTCCCTTGATCGGGGGGTCCATTATCATCCTGCTCATTGCTGCATTCTCGCTATGGGGAATCAACGATGTCTTCCGTGGCGGCGGCACATCCGCCATTATTGTGGGGCCCGAGCATGTCACCGTTCAGGATCTCAGGCACAGCTATGATCGGCAGTTGTTCCAAATCCAGCAAAACGACCCCCGTTTTACCCGTGAGCAGGCCGAAGAAATAGGCTTGGGCGACAGCATCGTTCAGCGCGTGATCGCTGAAACCGCCGGGGACGCCAAGGCCGATGAACTGGGTCTGAGCATTTCCGACGAAACGCTGTACGAGGCGCTGGAAGATATTTCAGCTTTCCAGAACCCTTTCACCAACCGCTTTGATCCGCAAACCTATACATCAATCCTGCGCGGGAACGGTTATTCGGGTGCTCTGCCAGAGCGTCGATTTGAAGCGGAGATGATCAGCCAGCTGCGCCGAGTGCAATTCACTTCCGCTAGTTTGGGGGGCCTGCACGCTCCCGACCTATTCAGCGAAATTCGCCAAGCCTACGCTGGCGAACGTCGCAGTTTTCGCGCCCTGCTGATACCGCCAACCCTTGTGGATGAGCCGGAAACACCCGATGACGACACGCTGCAACAATTCATAATGGATAACCCGCAATCGTTTGAGCGCGCCGAACAACGCCGCCTCACTCTGGTGCGCATCCAGGCTTCCGACTTGCTGAGCGATATCGAAGTTGATGAAGCGGATATGCGCGAACTGTACGAATTTCGCCTGAGCAATGGTGAGTTGAGCGCGCCCGCCACCCGCTCTCTAACCCAGTGGCTCGCCGCCGATCAGGTCACTGCCGAAGAAGCTGCAACCCGCCTGACCGATGGTGAAGCCGCCGATGCAGTGATGGCTGAGCTGGGCCTGGGCGAGGGAGTGAAGCTAACTGAAGTACAATCCTACCAGGTGCCCGACGCCGCTGTCGCTGATGCGGCCTTCGAACTCGGCGTCGGTGATATACAGGCAGTCGAAGGGCGGTTGGGCTGGCGTGTAGTGCGCATTGACGCCGCCTTAGACCCCGAGATCGCAAGCTTTGAAGACCTTGAAGACGAGCTGCGTGAGGAACTCGCTGGCGAAACCGCCGCTGACCGCGTGCTGGACGCCCTAGGCGCGTTCGAAGAAGCCCGCGACACCGGCGCTAGCCTCGAAGAGGCGGCGGCCGCCTCGGGATTGTTTGCCGAGCGTCTAGGCGCCTTTACAGCCACCGGTTACACTGTGGATGGCGAACCCTTGTCCGCCATGCTGGATAATCCCGATATCCTTCAAGCTGCATTCGCCGCACCGCTGGGCTTTCCTACCGATCTGACTGATTTTGGCGAGAATGGTTATTTCACTCTGCGCGTGGATGAAGTGATTGAACCTCGCCTGGCCGATCTGGACGAAGTGCGGGCGCAAGCTGAAGCCTCCTGGCACACCCAGGAAATCGACACCCGCCTGCAAGCCCTCGTAGACCAGGCGCAAGAACTCCTGACAGAAGGCGTCGCGATGGATGCTGGGGCCGCTGAATTGGGAGAGGACGCGCGGGTTGAATCAACCACACTCGGCCGCCAGGAAACGGACGAATCATTCACCGCCCAGATAGTGGCCCAGGCCTTTGGCGTGCCGGAAGGTCAGCGATTTGAAAGCCGTGCTGGCGATCAAACTACCCGAGCCATAGTTGAGGTGGAGGAAGTGATCCCCGGCGTCATTGCCGAACTCTCTGACGCTGACCGGACTGCGCTCAACGCGGAGATAAACAATGACGCAACGCAGATGCTGAACACGGCTCTTATGAACGCTTACAAGGTCAAGGCTGATGACAACCTGATCGGCCAGGCATTGGGACGCACCAATCCAGTGCAATAGTCATGACCGAGTTCACACCGGATACAGAAACCGCCGCTGTTCAGGTGGCGAAGGGCGAATCTGTTTTGTTGACGGCGGTGCGTGTGGATGATCTGGAAACGCCGGTTTCAGCCTATTTGAAACTGGCGGCGCGTGCTACCAACACCTTCCTTCTGGAAAGCGTTGAGGGTGGTGCGTTCCGTGGCAGGTATTCCGCCATCGGTCTCGAACCCGACCTGATCTGGCGCTCGGATGGCGAACACGCCAAGATTACCCGTATCCCTGCCCCCGGTGGAACACCGGATGATCTCGCCTCGAGCAAAAAAAGCGCGCCGCTTGAGTCCCTGCGCCAGCTCATCGTCGACAGCGCCATGCCCCTGCCCTCCGGCCTGCCCTCCATTGCAGCGGGTCTATTCGGTTATTTGAGTTATGACACCATCCGTCAGATAGAATGCCTGCCCGACCACGCCGCCCCCGATCCGCTCAACCTGCCCGAGGGCCAGATGCTGCGCCCGCGTGTGATGGTGGTGTTTGATGCCTTGCGTCAGGAAATCCTGGCGACAGCCCCGGTTCGACCCCGGGCGGGCATAGCGCCCGATCTGCTAGTGGATGCCGCCCGGCGCCGGATTGAGGCAGTGTTTTCACAGCTGGATGCGCCCATTCCCATCACTCCAGATGGCGAAAAACGAGAGATGGCGGCGCCCGAGAGTAATATGGGTGAGTCAGAGTTCCGTGAGAAAGTGCGGATTGCGCGTGATTATATTCGTGCAGGCGACATCTTCCAGGTGGTGCCCAGCCAGCGATTTTCTGCGCCTTTCATTGCGCCACCGTTTTCATTCTATCGCTCCTTGCGACGCACCAATCCCTCACCTTTTCTGTATTTTTTCAACCTGCCCGGCTTCTCAATCGCAGGGTCAAGCCCCGAAATTATGGTTCGGTTGCGTGACAGGGTGGTCACCATCCGCCCCATCGCCGGCACCCGGCCACGCGGCTATACGGAAGAGGTCGATCTTGCCCATGAGACCGATCTTCTGACCGATGCCAAGGAGCGCGCCGAACATCTCATGTTGCTTGATCTGGGCCGGAATGATGTAGGGAGGGTCTCCGCGCCGGGTTCCGTGCGCGTGACGGAGCGCGAGGTGATCGAACGTTATAGTCATGTGATGCATCTCGTTTCCAATGTGGAAGGTGATCTGCGCGAGGGCGAGGATGCGCTCAGCGCACTGATGGCGGGCTTTCCGCCGGGCACCCTGTCCGGTGCGCCCAAAGTGCGGGCGATGGAAATCATTGATGAGCTGGAACCCCACCGCCGAGGTCTCTATGGGGGTGCAGTCGGTTATTTCAGTGCGGACGGGAATATGGATTTCGCCATCGCCCTGCGCACCGCCGTCATCAGAAAACGTCGCATGCACGTGCAGGCCGGTGCAGGCGTAGTGCTTGATTCCGACCCCGAAGCTGAACGTCAGGAAACGGTCAATAAGGCGTGCGCCTTGTTCCAGGCAGCGTCGGAAGCCTGGCGTTTCGCCTGAGGTTGAGGTTTAATCGACGTGCTGGTCAACAGCATCCCCAAAGCCATAGATTGACTCCATCAGCCACGCCCATGGTACGCTTCTCTTTTGTCACGAGAGGCGAGGATTTCTTCACACTTGGAGATGGAAATGCCTAAGACGCTTAAGACGCTTACTTCCAGACCTGAGTACAGGGAGGATTTTCCATGGGTCATGTACCGTGTGCAGGCCCTAAAAATGCTGTAAACATCGATAGTTGGAGCTATGTTGCGCCTTGGCGGGAAACGGGCTTGCCAGATGAGTGAGGTTCACGGTCCGAGCATTGACTAAACCCGCGAGCATAACTGCTAAAATCTCCCAGCAGGTCTTGCCCAGAGTAATATGGAGCCTTAGCTTGGCTATCATATAGAGTGAGAGGGTGTGCGATCATCTTGAAGATCCTTGTCTGCAAGAAGTCTCTTCAACGTAAATTCTTCTCACCTCTCGTGGCAACAGAAACGTGTACCGTAGTCTATGGTATCATGGGCTTCAAACAAAAACAATGGAGAGCAGACAATGTCTGATAAAACTAAATCGGTTCTGCTGATCGATTTCGATAATATGTTCGGTCAGTTGTTCAATCAAGATGAACATGTAGCATTATATTTTGCACATAATCTAAAAACAGTTGTTAAAAATCTTGAGACTTGGGGTACTAATGAGGGTGTATCCCGAGATTTCATTTATAAAGCTGTATATATGAATGTAGGTGGAAGTGTTAAGACTGGAAGACAACCAGAGAACGGTAAACCTGAAAAATTATTTTTTAGTCAATTTCGAAATCTTATAGTAGGAAGTGGATTTCTTATTTTTGATTGTCCGACTTTCAATCTTTATAAGAATGCTGCAGATATCCGCATGGTTGTGGATGTTCTGCAAAATATTGACGGCCGGGTTCAATATGATGAACTGGTTGTTATGAGTGGAGACTCAGATTTTACCCCTCTTCTGCAATGCATTCGAAGTAAAGGTAAACAGACAATGTTAGTGAGTGCAGGTCAAGTATCTGAGGCATACAAGAATGTTGCCAACATATATCTTCCCCACGATCAGTTCTTTGACTTAATTGATCATATGATGCCGGATATACCAGAGATTGATAATGCAGTATCGGATATATCAAAAGAAGTTTTAAAACAAACTGCAATAAAAATTAAAAAAATACTGGAACAAAACGGTGAACCTGTTCTCCTCAGTCAGTTAAACCAAGTATTTTCAGAATTAAATCTAGATGGAAAATGGGGGGGGTATAGAACGATGACTGACTTCCTCATGGGTGCGATCACGGAAGCAGGGTTAAAGAATTTGGCTGTTCAGGGAGGTTGGGTTTGGAATCGTCAAGAGCATACAGCCCCGCAACCTGTTCATGTTTCGACGCAGTACGAAATTTGCGATGCTCCCAGTATTGTTGAAACTGCAGTGAAAATAGCTTACTTTCCAAAAGTTAAGAGGGAACATTGGGATATAGTGATAGATTCATTCGCACAATATGGGCTGGATTTTCCCAGCGATAGTCTTCAGTTAACGCATTGCACAAAGTGGGTACGAGACAGGTTGGAAGAACGGAATATCTCTATTGCCCGGGGTAAATTGAATTCTGTAGCCAGTGCTATATCTCGCGGTGGAGTGCATATCAATGGACAGGCAAATAAGAATGAAATCCGTGTTGCCATCCTGAAGAACACACTTGATACGTTCCAAAATTTGGGACATACTCTTTCGGAAAATGATGAAACAATGTTGAGGCAGTGGATTGGCATAGATGAATAATTCATATATTAGACGATAACGGTACACGACTCATGGCAAGACCTTCCCTATGCTCGAGCCTAGAGGTGAGCGTTCTGGGCGTTTCCATCCCCAAGTGTGAAGGGATTTTCGCCTCTCGTGGCGAAAGAGACGTGTACCATGAGCAACGCCGCATAGATTGCCGGTAAGCGTTGTTCAGGAGGGTTTTAACAATGATCAGGATATTCTCATGATGAGGCAGCATTCGTTGCCAATCCTGCTACTTAAAGGCTCCTCGCATCCATTAAGAAGCAATTCC
>RKRX01000082.1 GCA_007571185.1 Oceanicaulis sp. | reverse complement strand
TCACTATCCTGCTTGCGCACCTCCAGGTTCTCGACATACTCAGGCATACGGTCGACGATTCGGGACACTGCATCACGCACGTCGTTGGCCGCCGCTTCGATATCACGTTCCAGATTGAACATGATCGTGACCCGGGACGAGCCGTCACGCGATGAGGAATAGATCGTGTCCACACCTTCAAGACCCGACAAAGCATCTTCGATGACCTGGGTGACGCGGTTTTCCAGGACTTCAGCATTGGCGCCGGGATAGGCGGCGGTGACCGAGACAATCGGTCGATCCACATCGGGCATTTCCCGCAGTGACAACCTCTGCAACCCCATGAAGCCGAACACGATGATCAGGGCGCTCACCACAAAGGCGAGCACGGGGCGGCGGACGGCGATATCTGTAAGGGTCACCGCAAGGCTCCTTCAACAACCACATCACCGTTCGAGGACTTTTCTGATTCACTGATCACACTGACCAGAGCACCGGGACGCACCCGATGCACACCCTCGGATACGATGCGCTCACCCAGATTCAACCCATCGGTAACCTCAACCATCCCATCCATACGCCGGCCCAGAACCACATCCCGGCGCATGGCGATCGTACCGTGTTCATCAATTTCAAGATTATATACGTAGGTTTGTTCGCCAAAGCGGACGAGCGCCGAGCCTGGCACAGCGGGGTTATCTCGCTCATCACGGCGCATCTCCACCGTCATCAGCATGCCCGGACGCAGGTAGCCAACTGCATTATCAATCAAGGCCCGCACGGTCACCGTACGGGTCGCGGGATTGATCCGGGTATCTACCTGATCCACGACACCTTCGAAAACCGCATCCGGGAAGGCCGGGCTCAACGCCATAACCTTCAGGCCCGATTCAATAACCGCCAGGAACCGCTCAGGCAACGCAAAATCGAGCTTGATCACTGAGGTATCGTCGAGCTGAGCGATCACATCGCCGGGGCGCACCAACTCACCCACGCTGACATTACGCAACCCGATCGCACCGGAGAACGGCGCCCGGATAATCCGGTCCGCTACTCGCGCTTCAATAGCGTTGACCCGGGCACGGGCGCGTTCATTGGCCGCCGCCGCCTCATCCAGACGGGAAGTCGGCGCCACACCACGATCGGTCAGATCCTGGATCCGGGCTACGTCCCGGGAAGTTTCACGCAAGGTGGCGCGCGCTTCGGTCAACTCGGCCGCTTCCTCGGCGTCAGCCAATTCCACCAGCAGCTGACCCTCTTCAACCTGTTCACCTGAATCGAACCCGAGCCGGGTGATGACATCCGACACCTTGGCTGTAATGGTCACAGACTCATTGGCGCCGGCGGTACCCAGCGCTTCGACCACATCGGCGAAAGTTTTCGACTGCACAGTATGGGCGGCCACTCGCGTCTGACGGTCACTCCGGTCACCTGCACTGTCCCCACCACCACTCAACGCCCGAAAAGTCACCGCAAGAGCCATGGTGGCGAAAACGATCGCCGTCGCCAGAAGAAAAAGCGCACGCTTCATGGTGAGTCCCCGGAACATTCACAGCGGGATATGTGCTGAACGATCTGAAAAACAAAGCCCAAAGATTGCCACACTGCATACCTGAATTCAGTGGTGCGGCTGCGCATGTAAGGTCTGTTCTCGCCTAATCAAGCTGCCCAGCGGGCCAAACCACCCCTGATTTTTGAGCATTATGTTCCAAGTGATACCCAGGTCATGCACATTTCGTGGGACGCGAATGGCTTTGACACCGTGACGCGTCCGCCGCATGAAACGGGCATGTCTGTTCACACTCCGCACCTGGTGGCCATGCGTGCCCCGACTCTGGCCCTGATCACGGCAATCGCCCTTGCTTCTCTCCTGGGCTTGCGAATTCTTGCTCTTTTTCTTGATCCCAACGTCCTTTATGCTGACGAAACGCAATACTGGCTGTGGTCACAGAATCCCGACTGGGGTTATTTCTCCAAACCGCCGATGGTCGCCTGGCTGATCGCGGTGACCACTGCGGTGTTTGGCGATGCTGATTGGGCGGTGCGGCTGTCCGCTCCCGTTCTGCACACCATGACCGCCACCCTGCTGGGGTTGACCGCAGCCCGTTTGTTTGACGCCCGTACGGGCGCCTGGACCGCCATCACTTGGGCGACCCTGCCCTCAGTCTGGCTGTCTTCCGTCATCATCTCCACCGACGCCGTCATGCTGACCGGGGTCAGCGCCGCGCTCTATGCCCTGGTGCGACTGCGCGAGGGACCGGACTGGCGCTTCGCCCTGGTTCTGGGTGCAGCGACTGGATATGCTTTCCTGTCGAAATACACCGCCGTCTATCTGCTGATCGGTCTGGGTCTGAGCGGTATCGTGGATGCGCCGGTGCGGCGTGCTCTAGTGTCCGTTCAGGGCATGGCGGCGCTGGTGTTGTTTGGTGCTCTCGCATCAGGCAATCTGGTGTGGAATGCCGCCCACGACTTCGCCACCCTCTCTCACACCGCCGCTAATGCGAACTGGAATCCTGAAACCTTGTTCCGGGCGCACAAGATGCGTGACTTCCTTGTCGGCCAGCTGGGGATTGTGGGACCGGTCCTGTTTCCCATACTGATCTGGGTGATGGCCCGGTCGTTCCGGACACTGGGCATTGATGTCACCGCGGCCCGTCCCCAACTGATGCTCACCTTGTTCGTCGCCCCAGTTCTTCTGACTGTTACGATCCAATCCTTTATCAGCCGCGCCCACGCTAACTGGGCAGCCGTAGCCTATGCTGCCGGCCTGATTCTGATTGTGGGCTTTCTTATGGAGGGAAAACGCTGGCGGCGTTGGATTCTATTCGTCTCGGTCGGACTGCATTCGGCCATCGGTCTGGCCTTTCTGGCGCTTGCCTGCTCCACCACCCTAACAGATGCAGCAGGACTGTCGAACGCCTTCAAGCGAGTGCGCGGCTGGCCCGAAACCGTTCAGGCGGTGGAGCGCGCCGCCCGAGAGGCAAACGTGGCGACGATCGTCTATGACAACCGCAATGACTTCCATCAGATGCAGCGCTACGGCGAGACCAGAAATCTGGCGATGTTCATGTGGATGCGTTATCCCTATCCTCAGAACTTCGCTGAACAGAACTGGCCCTTGCTCCCAGGCTATGACGAACCGGTTCTGATCGTCTCCGAGCGTCCTCGGGAAGTGCCGATCATGGCCAGGAATTTCAACCGGTTTGAACCCGCCGGCAATATCGTCATCGAACTGGGCGGAAACCGGAAACGGCGCTACAATCTTTACTTAGCCCAAGGTTTCATGATGCTGGATCAGAACAAGGATCGTGAAGTTCGAACCTTGACCGGACCGGAGGATTAACTGGAAGTTCTCTTGGTTTTTTACGCCACCTTCATGACCAATCGCGCACCCATATATCAACTATAATCCCTCACGCGCCATTCTGCTGCGCCAATCCCGCCGCGAGGGTGGACATGTCAGGTTACCCCCAGATTTGACGCAGGCGCGCCTCTCGGCGGCAGCCGAAGCGATAGCGCTGATAACGGATGGGCTGGACCTTGTAGTAATCCTGATGCTCGGCGCCTGCTGGCCAAAAAATCGTCAACTCCCGAATCGGTACGATGACGGGCTGATCGAACCGGTCTTGCACTCGCTGACGCGAAGCTTCAGCCCGGTCATGCTGATCCTGATTCACCGTGAAAATACCCGGCGCATAGCCTCTGCCCCGATCACAGAACTGACCTTTGGCGTCAAACGGATCCACATTGCGCCAGTAATGATCTAACAGTTGCTCATAACTGACCACATTGGGATTGTAGATCACTCGCGCCGCTTCGTTGTGCCCGGTCCGGCCACGCGCCACAGCGTAGTAGTCTGGGTCCGCCTCAATCCCGCCGGTAAAGCCCGAGACCACCTCAACCACACCGTCGAGCTTTTCGAAATCGGCTTCGGTGCACCAGAAACAGCCTGACGCAAAGACCGCATGCGCCAATCCTTCTGGAAGATCCGTTCCCCCGGCGTCAGCACGGTGTAAGTAGTTATCAGCTCGCGCCTGACCGGCGCCGGTCAGGCTTACGGCGGCCAGAACGGTCGCGAAGATGATTTTCATCATGTCCCTCCTGAAACGGTATGGGCAGAGTCGACGGTGAACCATACCACCGCCAGGTCACAATGGTGTCAATGTCTCTGCGATCGGGTTAAACGCTGAGCCAGTGAAACCCTGGAATTCTTTAACACAGCATCTTGAAGTTATTGACGCACCCCTTCAATGCTCGCGCACCCGACGCAGCAGTGTCTATGACGCCCGGCACACCCCAAACCGGGTATTTGCGTTCAACACACATCCATCCCAAAGACCGGGCGTGTGAAAAACAAACTCAGCAGTGGATTTCAACTCAACCACACACACCTAGAACTGAGGTTTCTAGAGGTATTTGCCTGCACCGGAGACCTCTGCCCGGAAGATCCCAAGCCCACTCTGACCTCTTTGCGTCAGCAAACCGTATTCACTGTTGGTGTTGAATATAGCGTTATCCAGTGACAAAATAAGACCAAGCATGTGACAGCAAGTCTGAAATCGGTAAAATGAGATCAGGACGAATCAAAGGAATGTTATAATGTTGCATTGTACTTTTCTTACCAAAGTCATCAGCTTCTTCAGCATCGCTGGACTCAGCCTGGTCGCCTGCGGTCAACCTGTAGCGTCCCCGGATGCGCCCGGGACTATGCCGGACACCTGGCCCCTTCACGCCGTCACCCGGACCGCCATCACTGCCGAGGATTTCGCCTATCGAATCTCCACCCTGGCCGATGACAGATTCGAAGGACGCGCCCCGGCTTCCGGTCAGGGCGAGGCCGCAGCTCGGTGGATTGCCGATGAAATGGCCGCAGCAGGTCTATCCCCGGCCGGGGAAAACGGCGGCTGGTTTCAGGGCGTGCCGCTAATAGAATCCACGCTGGCTGAAGACGCCTCTCGGTTGGACATCACCGTCGACGGTCAATCGCTGGGTCTGCGCATCAATCAGGACATAGTCTACTGGAGCCAGAACCCCGAAGAACAGGTCAATCTTGAAAACTCCGGGCTGGTGTTTGTGGGCTATGGCGTGGTTGCGCCCGAATATGGCTGGAACGATTATGAGGGCGTGAATGTGACAGGCAAGACTGTAGTCATGCTGATCAACGACCCCGGTTTCGCCGACCCTGAAGCAGGCCGGTTCAATGGTGCAGCGATGACCTATTACGGGCGCTGGACCTACAAGTATGAGGAGGCTGCACGTCAGGGCGCAGAGGGGGCGATTATCGTGCATCAGACCGCTCCGGCCTCCTATCCCTGGGGCACGGTGCAAGCAAGCTGGACCGGACCGCAGTTTACCCTGGCTTCCGGTGGCGATCAGAACCGAGTCGATGTGCAATCGTGGATACGTGAAGACAGCGCCATCGCCTTGTTTGACGCGGTGGGTCTGGACTTCAGTGCGCTGGCGGAAGCGGCGATGTCTCCTGACTTTACCCCGGTAGAGATGACCGGGGCGCAGATGAACGCCAGCCTGACCAATACGATACGCACGCTCAGTTCCGACAATGTTGCGGGTATGGTGAAAGGCGCCGTGCGTCCAGACGAATTTGTCCTGTTCATGGCGCATTGGGATCATATCGGCATACGTCTGAACTTCAGCGGCGAGGATCAGATCTACAACGGCGCCATCGACAACGCCACAGGCGTCTCCGCCATTCTGGAACTGGCTCAGGTTTATGCGGGCGGCGATGCACCCGAGCGTTCGGTGATTTTTGTGGCGGTGACCGCTGAGGAATCAGGGCTGTTGGGCTCGGAATACTATGCCCGGAATCCGCTGGTTCGACTTGATCACACTGTGGCGGGTTTCAATTTCGACGGCATGCTGCCCATTGGTCCCACCGCGGACATTGTCGTCATCGGCTATGGCGCATCGGAACTGGAAGATATTCTGGCAGCCGAGGCGCACAAGCGCGGCATGTATCTGTCGCCCGACCCCAATCCAGAGGCAGGCTATTTCTATCGCTCTGACCATGTGACACTGGCCCGGCGCGGCGTGCCGATGATGTATGCGGACTCAGGCTCGGTTCATACCGAGTTGGGTGCGGAGTACGGCGCACAGATTGAAACCGCCTACCGGCTTCAGGCCTACCACAAGCCGACGGACGAGTTTGATCCTGCATGGGATTTGCACGGTTTCGTGCAGTCCACCGAGCTCATGTATGACGTTTCTCGCGCTGTGGCGGATTCAAACGTCTGGCCAAACTGGTATGAAACCAATGAGTTCCGCAGCCTTCGCGATAAGATGATGGCCATGCGTGACACACGTCGACCCTGATCGCGAACGGCGTGCTCGCCGGGGATACGCTGCCGCAGGAGCGTAAGGACCAGGGCGCTGCGATATAAGGACGGGGCGTGATCCGGGCGCGTTTCGGTTGCGGGACTCGGAATCGCTGGGGTTGAGTGACGTGGTCTTGCGGCTCAATTGCACGGTTGATGAGATGGATCTTCCGGGCCAGTTCAGCGCGGTGGGATTGCTCGCTGAGCTTGGCGGGGAGGCGGTCGCGGCGAAGGCGTATCAGTCGGTGTTTGGTCAGGTGATGCCTCGGGGTGTGG
>RKRX01000029.1 GCA_007571185.1 Oceanicaulis sp. | reverse complement strand
GGCAGGGAAAGGAACAAGCATGAGAGCCGGAAACTCAATGCCGGGCGCGGCGGGGTAGGTAAATGCGTGATTGCCGGCATCAAGGATCGCACGTCCAAAGAGGTTGTCGCCAAGGTTGTCGCGAGGGCTGACAGGCCCACGCTTCATGGGTTTGTCAACAAATATCTTGCTGGAGGCGCAACGATCTATACTGATGAATCAGCCGCCTATAAGGGCATTGATCGCCCGCACGAGTCAGTGAATCACAGCGTGGGTGAATATGTGCGTGAACAGGTTCACACCAACGGCATTGAATCGTTCTGGGCAGCACTCAAGCGGGCGTCTGTAGGTGTTTACCACAAAATGTCGCCCAAGCACCTGCAACGCTATGTTGATGAGTTTGCCGGGCGGCACAATGTTCGTTCACAGGATACGATCATTCAGATGAACTCCCTTGTTGCGGGCATGGTGAACAAGAGTCTTCGCTATGTTGATTTGATAGCTGATAACGGGTTGTGTTCATTAGCTCGCCCAATAGCGTAAGCTTTTATTCTGAACAGTGTTGGTTGAAAAACCTGGTTGAATCATAACCGGCGGCTTGTTGTGGGGAAATTCGGGGTTTATGAGGCTGAACCTGCTAAATAGTCAGGGTGTTGTCTGTTTGGGCGGCATTTGGTTGAAATTTGGTTGAAATTGATGCTTACGATTTTACGGTTGACAGAACATGTTATGGCACTTTGCGGGATAATTCCCTATTTTAAGGTTTTGACTGTACGGCCTGCAGCTCAGTTCAATTTTTCCGCCAGCATATCCAGACGCGCCGCCACGGCCTTGAAATATTGCGCCACATGGATCCCGTCCACTAGGCCGTGATGGGCTTGCACCGATAGGGGAAAGCTGAGCCGTCCTGGTGTTTCGATGCGCCATTGCCCTACGACGATATGAGGGATTGACGCTGCTGCACGGGCACCTCCGCGCGGGTGCTCGACTGAGCTGAACCGCAGGAAAGGCACGCTGGAGCAGTACAATCGTCCATGGGTTTGGGGCATGGACCGGTTCAGCCGTATTTCTGAGGCGGCGCGCGCCTGATCCCGATCTCTGAGATAGTCAGCGATGAACCGGTTAATATCCTCGGTAAAGGGCACATAGGAAAAATTCACATGCCCACCGTTATTCTGAACGGTGTAGCTAGGCGTCAGCCCGGTGATGAAGACCGGGGCTCCGTCTTCATCAAGGCGCCAGCAGAACGCTTCCACGTCCAGGCTGGCGCCGGCGAGGGCGTGAAACAGCACTGCAAAGGATGGCAGATTCCGCGCCCGTGCCGGCGTGGTGAAGTCGATGCTGTCCATGAGAGCGGTGACGTTCAACCGAGGATCGTCCAGTCCGCCAAACCAGGCCAGTTGTGGACTGCGCATAAAGGCGGGTGCGGCAGGAAAGGCAGAGGTCTCGATCATGATCGCGCCTTTGAAGTCAGGCGGACGGCTCAGGCGCATACGCCCCCGTCCGGGCGAAGCTCCGCCCCTGAAGGTGCAGGCTAGCGCGCCCGGGATGTGGGTGCAAGGCAGCCTTGTTGATCGCATAATAATCGTATAAAGATATCTTTATATCGTTGCGCAGGCTGCGTTTGAAACATGCAGGCACGGGTTGAAAAGGCCACCATGACCGATCACAGATGTCCCACATCGGAAGAATTGAAAGTATCCTTTGAATTCTTCCCGCCTGCAAGCGCAGACGCCGAGGCGAAACTATGGTCTTCCATCAAAAGGCTTGAATCTCTGGCTCCGGATTTCGTGTCGGTCACCTATGGCGCGGGCGGCTCCACCCGCGATCGCACTCACCGCACCGTCCGGCGAATAGCCTGGGAAACTGACATGAAGCCTGCGGCCCATTTGACCTGCGTGGCGGCCACGCGCGAGGAGGCGGACGCGGTCATTGGCGATTACTGGGAGGCCGGGGTGCGCCACATCGTGGCGCTGCGCGGCGATCCGCCCGAAGGTTTGGGCCAGCGATACGAACCCCATCCGGGCGGGTACAGCAATTCCGCTGACTTGACGAAGGGTGTCAAGGCTATCGCTGATTTCGAGATTTCAGTGGGTTGCTATCCAGAAAAGCATCCGGCCAGCGCCAGCTGGAATATGGATATGGATATGCTCAAGGCCAAAATTGATGCAGGCGCGTCCCGCGCGATCACCCAGTTTTTTTTCGAGCCGGAAACCTATCTGCGTTATCTTGAGCGCGTGCGGGCGGCGGGCATCACCATTCCCGTCGTGCCTGGGGTCATGTTACAGCCCAATTTCAAGGGGTTGGTACGCATGGCGCGGATGTGCGGCGCACACATCCCGGCCCGAATCCATTCTGTTTATGATGGGCTGGAGGACGATCCCCGGACTCGTGAACTGGTCACCGCACACCTGGCTGCGGAATTATGTGAGACTCTGGCGCAGAGCGATGTAAGGGAGTTCCACTTCTACACGCTTAACCGAGCCAGCCTGTCCTTGTCCACCTGTGCGCTTCTGGGCGTGAAACAGTCCTGCGACGCTCAAGCCGCCTAAGGAACATCGTCATGAGTGTTGCTGAACGTCGCATCGCTCTGGAAGCGTTGGCGCGAGACCGTATTCTTGTCCTTGACGGCGCCATGGGCACCCAGATCCAGCTCCTGAAACTGGATGAAGTCGGTTATCGCGGAGAGCGTTTCGCGGACTGGGATTGTCCGATCAGGGGCAATAACGACATTCTCAACCTGACCAGACCTGCTGCGGTTCAGGCCATTCACAAGACTTATTTCGATGCAGGTGCGGATATGGTTGAAACCAACACGTTCTCCGCCACCGCCATCGCTCAGGCGGATTACAGGATGGAGGCGTTGGCTGATGAAATCGCCGCTGAAGGCGCGCGTTTGGCGCGCGCCGCAGCTGATGAAGCCGAAGCGCTCTCCGGGGCGCCCAAGGCGGTTCTAGGTGCGATCGGCCCCACCAACAAGACCCTGTCCTTGTCCCCTAGTGTAGAGGATCCCGGCTTTCGGGACATCACCTTTGACCGGATGCGTAAGGCTTATGCCAAGCAGGTCGAGGCGATGGCGCCCTATTGTGATTTTTTCCTGATCGAGACCATTTTCGACACGCTGAACGCCAAGGCTGCAATCAAGGCGGTGCTGGATCTGCGAGTGGCGGGCAAGATTGATTCTTCCCTACCGATCATCTTGTCGGGTACGATCACGGACGCGTCGGGACGGACTTTGTCCGGCCAAACGACCGAAGCCTTCTACAACTCGGTGCGCCATGCCCGGCCTTGGGCTGTGGGACTCAATTGTGCGCTAGGCGGCAAACAGTTACGCCCCTACGTGGTCGAGCTGTCGCGTGTGGCCGAATGCAAGGTCATGGCCTATCCCAACGCGGGCCTGCCCGACGCTTTTGGCGAGTATGACGAAACCCCTGATGAGACCGCAGCCCTCATTGCCGATTGGGCGCGGTCGGGGTTGATCAATATCGCAGGCGGTTGTTGCGGCTCCACGCCTGACCATATTGCCGCCATTGCCCGCGAAATCCTGACCATCGCGCCGCGCCCGGCTGTCAGTCGCCCTCGGGCGCTGCGCCTTTCAGGTCTGGAACCATTTGAACTGGCTTGAACCGATGATCGGGTCCACCTCTTCGCGCGCCATCTTTGTCAATGTGGGTGAGCGCACCAATGTCACCGGCTCAGCAAGGTTCCGCAAACTGATCAGGGCGGGTGATTATACCGCTGCTTTGGATGTGGCGCGTCAGCAGGTTGAGGCGGGTGCGCAGATCATTGACGTGAACATGGATGAGGGGCTTTTGGACTCCGTTCAGGCCATGACCATCTTCCTCAACCTGATTGCGACCGAACCTGATATCGCCCGTGTGCCGGTGATGATCGACTCATCGAAATGGGAGGTGATCGAAGCAGGTCTGAAGTGCGTGCAGGGCAAATCCATTGTCAATTCCATATCCCTGAAGGAGGGCGAGGCGCTCTTCCGGGAACAAGCGCAGGCTTGTCTGAGCTACGGTGCGGCAGTTGTGGTGATGGCGTTTGATGAGAGCGGGCAGGCGGAAACCGCCGATCACAAATTCTCAATCTGCCGGCGAGCCTATCACATCCTGGTGAGTGAGGCGGGTTTTGATCCCGGCGATATCATCTTTGATCCCAATATTTTTGCGGTCGCTACAGGGATTGAGGCGCACAATAATTATGCAATCGCCTTTATCGAGGCGACCGGGCGGATTCGCAATGAATTGCCGGGATGTCATGTGTCCGGCGGTCTATCGAACATCTCGTTCTCTTTCCGGGGCAATGAGCCGGTGCGCCGGGCCATGCACTCGGTGTTTCTCTATCACGCCGTCAAGGCGGGAATGGATATGGGGATCGTTAATGCCGGCCAGCTTGATATCTATGACGAGATCGACGCTGAACTGCGCGAACGGGTGGAGGATGTGATCCTGAACCGGGGTGAAGACGCGACCGAGCGCCTTCTGGAGGTGGCCGAAGGTTTCAAAACCGGTGATGAGACCGTTCAACACAAGCAAGAGGCGCTCTGGCGCAGCGCTCCGGTGGTTGAACGTCTCAGGCACGCTTTGGTGAAGGGCGTTGATGAATTTGTGGTCGAGGACGCCGAGGAAGCCCGTCTTGAAGCCGAGCGCCCCCTTCATGTGATTGAAGGTCCCCTGATGAACGGCATGAATGTGGTGGGGGACCTGTTTGGCGAGGGCAGGATGTTCCTACCCCAGGTGGTGAAGTCCGCCCGCGTGATGAAGAAGGCGGTGGCGCACCTTGTCCCTTTCATGGAGCAAGAGCGTCTGGCCACAGGCACAGCCCGTCAATCTTCCGGCAGGATCGTCATGGCGACCGTGAAGGGAGATGTGCACGATATCGGCAAGAATATTGTAGGTGTGGTCCTCCAGTGCAACGGCTATGACGTGGTGGATCTGGGTGTGATGACGCCTGCCGAAAGAATACTCGAGACCGCCCGTAAGCAACAGGCCGATATTATCGGACTGTCGGGATTGATCACACCTTCACTGGATGAAATGGTCCATGTGGCCAGCGAGATGCAGCGTGAGGGTTTTGACATTCCGCTAATGGTGGGTGGGGCGACCACCAGCCCGGCGCACACTGCGGTCAGGATCGAACCTGCCTATAACAGGGCGCCGGTCATCCATGCCGCCGACGCCAGTCGAGCCGTGGGGATCGTGTCCCGGTTATTGTCCAGCGCCGAACGTCAGTCTTTGTGGGATGAGACCCGGGCGCGCTATGCCGGCATCCGTGAGACACGCGCCCGCATCCAGTCTGGTCGAAACCGGATTTCCTTAGAACAAGCCCGGAGACGGGCCTTCAAGGCGGATAAGGCGGACTACGTCCCTGTCGCGCCCCGCAAAGCGGGACTCACCACGATTGAAGACATCACGCTTGCAGATCTTGAACCCTTCATTGACTGGACTCCGTTTTTTCTCTCTTGGGGCATCAAGGGCGTCTATCCGGCTATTTTGAGCGATCGTGACCGTGGAGAAGCCGCACGCAACCTGTTTGAGGATGGCTTGTCCATGCTCAAACAGATGGTGGACGGGAACTGGTTGTCTCCACACGGAGTTGTCGGACTGTGGCCGGCCCGGCGTGAGGGCGATGATGTGATTGTCTTCACAGATGAAGCGCGCACCGCCGAAGCGGGTCGTTTCCACGGGTTACGCCAGCAGATTGCGAAGAATGGCGACAAGCCCTGTTACGCCATCACCGATTTCGTTTCCGGGCGTCAGCCCGACTGGATGGGCGGGTTCGCGATCACAGCCGGAGAGGCTGAAGAAGAGATCATCCAACGCTTCCGGGACGCTAACGATGATTATTCCGAAATCCTGTTCAAGGTTCTCTCGGACCGTTTTGCTGAAGCTTTCGCAGAGTATCTGCACCGACGAGTGCGGATTTCAATCTGGGGATATGCGCCCGATGAAAATCTTAGCAATGACGCGTTGATCCGCGAAGCATATGCGGGTATCCGGCCGGCGCCGGGGTATCCGGCCCAGCCCGACCATACCGAGAAAGAGACACTATTCAGATTGCTCGAAGCCTGCGAACGCACCGCGATCTCCCTGACCGAAAGCTGGGCGATGACCCCGCCATCCTCCGTCTCGGGGCTTTATTTTGCCCATCCTGACAGCGTGTATTTCGCTGTAGGCCGGATTGCCAGGGATCAGGTGGACGATTATGCGCGCCGCAAGGGGTGGACCGTGGAACGGGCGGAAAAAGAACTTGCGCCGATCTTGGGCTACGAACCTAGCGCGCAGGCTGTACCAACAATATTTGAACCTCCAGCTCCGGCCCTGCTCAGGTAAACCCATGGCTGACCCTCACAAGACTGGCCCGCCCGCCAACCGTCACGATGCGCTCTTCCGCGCCCTGTTGGAAAACCCTGACCGAGCCGCCTCTCCGGTCCGGGCGAGCCTGCCGGGCGCTCTTCGCGCCTTGTTAGATGACACCCCGCCCAGGCTTGTGGACGGAACCTTCATCGACGAGGCTTTGGCCGGCAGCCAGAGCGACCGGTTGTTTGAAGTCCGGCTCAGGACGGGCAAGCCGGCGATGGTCTATTGCCTGATGGAGCACAAAT
>RKRX01000037.1 GCA_007571185.1 Oceanicaulis sp. | reverse complement strand
ATAATGAACAGGTCGGGTTGGCGCAAATCAACGCCTCCAGCGCCTATGCCCATTCTGAAAGACCAACAGGTGAAGGCGTGATCGTGGCGGTGGTTGATACTGGAATCGTCGAAGATCATCCCGAGTTGATCGGTCGCATCTCTGATCTCAGCACTGATATAGTCGGTGATCGCGGCGCCGGTGATGTCGATGGACACGGTACAGGCGTGGCAGGCGTCATCGCCGCCAACAAAAATAATCGCAGCGGGCATGGCGTGGCGTTTGAAAGCACCATCATGGCGATTCGCACCGATACTCCAGACTCGTGTGAAGCTGATGGCGGGGAAGGGTGCACTTTCTCTGATTCCAACATCGCCAAAGCGATCACCTACGCCATTGAGAACGGCGCACAAATCATTAACCTGTCCCTTGGACGCGATCCGAGCGTCAGCGATCCTGGCTCGACGGTGTTTGCGGCCCTGCGTGACGCGGTGGATCAGGGCATTTTTATCGTCATCTCATCAGGCAACGCTGACGAAACCGACGAGGACGAAGAAGAAGCCGAGCCGGACGACAGGCCGGGCTTTCCCGCCAATTTCGCTGCCCGACCCGAGGCCGGCGGTTACGCGGTGGCAGTGGGGTCGGTGGATGCCAACAATATAATCTCGGACTTCTCCAACCGGGCCCTCGATTCCGAAAACGCCTTCCTGGTGGCGCCGGGGGAATCCATCCTGGCCCCGCACGTCAATCAAGCGGCGTATTACACCGGAACCTCGTTCGCCGCCCCGCATGTAACGGGCTCTCTGGCGCTCCTTCTTGACGCCTTCCCCAATCTGACAGGCAATGGCGCGCTGTCGATCCTGTTCGACACGGCCACGGACCTAGGCGCGCCAGGGCCTGACCCGATATATGGCGTCGGCCTGATCAATCTGGCCGAAGCCTTCAAGCCCGTGGGAACCAGCAGCGTCCAGATGGGCGGGGGGCGTCCCGTGGCGCTTGCAGCCGTGCTGACCAACCCCAACGGCGCTGCCGGAGACTGGCTGTGGGCAAGCGGTCTGTTTGACAACACTGTGCTGCGTGACAGTTATGACCGCGCCTTCATCTTCAGCCCAAACACGCCGAACGTCTCACGCGATCAGACCTATAACGCCTTGGCGAGCGCGGCCGAAAACGGCCTGCGACAGACCGCGATAACCCGGGCGGGCAACGTCGCTCTGACATTGCAGATTACCCAGGACGCCCCTCGCGCCTTGCGCAACCTGCCACACAACACCTATCGGCGGGACGGTTCCGTCAGCTTCTCTCTCGCCCAGGGTGCGCTGTCTCTGCGCGCCGGGCAAGGCTTCTCCCCGGCCAGCCCGATCCCGGCGGCCGGTTCGAACATCCTCTCCCAGAACACGTTCTCGGGCGCGGCGATCTCGCTATCAGATCAACGCAACTGGGTTTCGGCAGGCTGGGACATGGGCGCACTGCGGCTGAGCACCCGGGCCGGCCATGGCGAACATGGCGGCTTCGGCGCGGTTTTCACCTCATGGCGTCTGGACCGTCACACGTTCGCGATCGAAACCGGGGCGGCGCGTGAAGGCGACCGCACCTTGGGTGATGATCTGGGCGCGCGCTTTGGAGGACAGAATGGCGCCGACACCCGGTTTGTCGCCCTGCAATGGGGGGGAGCGGTGCGGCAAGATTGGACGGGCGCGGCCCGCATGGAGTTGGCGCAATCAGATCTGGATTTGCCGGACACTCTCAATGCTGAACGGTCTGTGCTGGCATCGGCCTGGAGTTTGGGACTGGAACGAAATCTGGGAACAGGCCGCCTGGGCCTGACCTTCAGCCAACCCTTGCGCGTGGAACAAGGGGCGGTATCGGCCCTCATTCCGGTTGAAGTGGATGAGAACGGCATCGCCCGATTGCAACGCCGGGTCGCCAGCCTCAGCCCGTCAGGTCGTGAGCTGGTTCTTGAAGCGGGCTGGCGCAACTTTCCCACAGAGCACTCGCAAGTGCAGCTGGCCGCACAGTTCCGGCGCCATGCTGGGCATCTGGCGTATGGAGACGATGAAGGTCTTATTTGGTTGGGCTATCGATCACGCTGGTAAAGCATTAACGAACCCCTTGTCACAAACACCGCGTTGTCCTCTCGCCAAACCGCCGGTTTGAGGTTTGAGTCTACGCAGCAGGTTCTCGGGGCCGCGTGTCTGTGTGCGCCTGCAAAACAAGAGACCGGTCATGCCCAGGCGCACAGATATTCAGTCCATCCTGATCATCGGCGCCGGACCGATCGTGATCGGTCAAGCCTGTGAGTTTGACTATTCAGGTGTTCAGGCGGTCAAAACCCTCAAGCAAGAGGGTTACCGGATCATCCTGGTGAACTCCAACCCCGCCACAATCATGACCGATCCCGAGCTCTCGGAGGCTACCTATATCGAACCGATCACGCCCGACATGGTCGCAAGGGTGATCGAGAAGGAGCGCCCCGACGCTCTGTTGCCCACCATGGGAGGCCAAACCGCCCTCAATTGCGCATTGGAACTCGACAGGCGCGGCGTGCTGGACCTGTTCAATGTGGAAATGATCGGCGCCAGGGCTGATGTGATCAACAAGGCGGAAAACCGCGAACGCTTCCGGCGCGCCATGGACAAGATCGGACTGGAAAGCCCGATCTCGCGCACCGCGCGTTCCGTCGCCGAAGCCGAGATAGTGCTGGAGGAACTGGGCCTGCCAGCCGTGATCCGCCCTTCCTTCACCATGGGCGGCGCCGGCGGCGGCATTGCCTACAATGTGGAGGAGTTCCGCAAGATTGTAAATTCCGGCCTGTACAACTCGCCGGTCACCGAAGTGCTGATCGAAGAGAGCGTGCTCGGTTGGAAAGAGTACGAGATGGAAGTCGTCCGGGACAGGAACGATAATTGCATCATCATCTGCTCAATCGAAAATATCGACCCGATGGGCGTGCACACAGGGGACTCTGTCACAGTGGCGCCCGCCCTCACGCTAACCGACAAGGAATATCAACGCATGCGCTCAGCTTCGATCGCCGTGCTGCGGGAGATCGGGATCGAGACCGGTGGTTCGAACGTGCAGTTCGCGGTGAACCCCGGGGATGGACGTATGGTCGTTATCGAGATGAACCCGCGCGTATCGCGATCCTCTGCACTGGCCTCCAAAGCCACCGGATTTCCTATTGCAAAAGTGGCGACCAAGCTGGCGGTAGGCTATACGCTTGACGAAATTGACAATGAGATCACCGGCGGCGCGACACCGGCAAGTTTTGAGCCGACCATTGATTACGTGGTCACCAAAATCCCGCGCTTTGCATTCGAGAAGTATCCGGGTGCGGAAGCGTCGCTGACAACCTCCATGAAATCAGTGGGCGAGGCTATGGCCATAGGTCGCAGCTTCCCTGAAAGCATACAAAAAGCCCTTCGCAGCCTTGAGGTCGGACTGGACGGCTTTGATGAGATCAAGGTGGAAGGTTGCGATCAGGCTGAAGATGACTCCGCTCGCCGTGAAGCCATGTTCGCAACGCTTTCACAACCCACGCCGGATCGGCTTCTGATAATCGCCCAAGCCTTTCGCGAAGGACTGAGCGTGGAGGACATCCACTCCGCCTGTATGTACGAACCTTGGTTCCTGCGCCATATTGAAACCATAGTCGCCGCCGAGGATCAGGTGCGGCTGCTGGGCCTGCCTGAAGAAGCCGATGCTCTGCTCAGGCTCAAGTCCATGGGTTTCTCAGACAAGCGCCTGGCCGCACTCGCCAATACTGACGCGGCCAGCGTGAAGATACTACGCAAGACGCTGGGCGTGCGCCCGGTTTTCAAACGAGTGGATACTTGTGCAGCCGAGTTCGCCGCCGCCACCCCGTACATGTATTCCAGTTATGAGCGCGGCGGCGTCTGTGAAAGCGAGCCGACCAGTCGCAGGAAGGTGATCATTCTGGGTGGCGGCCCGAACAGGATCGGCCAGGGCATTGAGTTCGATTACTGCTGCTGCCATGCCGCCTATGCGTTTGCAGAGATGGGCCTTGAGTCCATCATGGTGAACTGCAACCCTGAAACGGTCTCCACCGATTACGGTACCGCGGATCGTTTGTATTTCGAGCCCCTGACCACTGAAGATGTACTCGAGCTGATCGAGACCGAGCAGCGGTCCGGCGAGCTTCTGGGCGTGGTGGTGCAGTATGGCGGCCAGACCCCCCTTAAACTGGCGCCTGAACTTGAAGCGGCGGGTGCACCGATCCTGGGTACGGCTCCAGACGCAATTGATCTGGCCGAAGATCGTGAGCGCTTCAGGGTGCTGTTGGATGATCTCGGTCTGAAACAACCCCCCAACGCCATCGCTCACGACGAGGCCGAAGCCCGCGCCGCCGCCGAAAAACTGGGCTTCCCTTTGGTGCTGCGTCCTTCCCATGTACTCGGCGGGCGGGGTATGGAGATTATCCGTAATATTGAGAGCTTCCGACGCTATATCCGGCAAGCCGTGCATGTATCCGGTTCAGCGCCGCTGCTGCTCGATCGGTATCTGTCAGACGCCTGCGAAGTGGATGTGGACGCGGTCTGCGATGGTGAGCAAGTCTGGGTGTCCGGGATTATGGAGCACATCGAGGAAGCGGGCGTGCACTCAGGCGACAGCGCCTGCTCCCTGCCGCCCTTCTCACTGGCGGACGCCACTATCGCCGAGCTGCATCGTCAAACCAGAGCCCTGGCCATGGCCATCAATGTGAAGGGTCTGATGAATGTACAATTCGCTGTCAAGGATGGCGTGGTCTACCTGATTGAGGTAAACCCGCGCGCCTCACGCACCGTGCCCTTCGTCGCCAAGACCCTTGGCGCGCCGGTGGCCGGGATCGCCGCCAAGGTGATGGCCGGCGCCAAACTGGGCATGTTCGAAACTCCACCCATGCCAACCCGTCATATTGCGGTGAAAGAAGCGGTCATGCCGTTTTCCCGCTTCCCCGGTGTCGATCCAGTCCTGGGCCCGGAAATGCGTTCCACAGGTGAAGCTATGGGCGTTGACTCCCGATTTGAGGCTGCGTTCGCCAAGGCCGAACTAGGCGCGGGTGTGAGACTGCCCCGCTCGGGTGCAGTGTTTGTCTCGCTCAAAGAATCTGACAAACCGGGTATGATCGAGAGCTGTCGTCAACTGACGGCTCTGGGCTTCAAACTGCTCGCCACCGCGGGCACCGCAAAAGCGCTGGAGAACGCCAGCGTGCCCGTGAAGCGGATCAACAAGGTGTTTGAGGGACGTCCGCATATCGTGGACGCCATTAAGAACGGCGAGGTCCAGCTGGTGCTCAATACCACCGAGGGTCAACGCTCAATGATTGACAGCTACTCGATCCGCCGGACCGCGCTGGAAATGAAGGTGCCATGCTATACCACCGCTTCCGCCTCACGGGCGGCGGTGAATTCCATTGCGGCGATTGATGCGGCGCAACTTGAACCGCGTTGCTTGCAATCTTATCATGGCGAATGCTCTGACAGCTAACTCCCCAGGTTACAGGCTGCGGGACACCAGTTCACGGGATCGGGTATTGATGCAGAAAATTCCAATGACCGCCGAGGGCCACCAGGCGCTCGACGCTGAACTCAAGCACCTCAAGACTGTTGAACGTCCGGCCGTGATTGCGGCCATCGCCGAAGCGCGCGAGCATGGCGACCTGTCTGAAAATGCCGAATATCACGCCGCTAAGGAACGCCAGGGCTGGATTGAAGGCCGGGTTCAGGAACTTGAAGACAAGATCGCTCGCGCTCAGGTGATTAACGTCGCTAAAATGTCCGGCAGCGTCGTGAAATTTGGCGCCACCGTCACCGTCATCGATGAGGACACCGATGATGAAGCGACCTACAAGATCGTGGGCAATGACGAAGCTGATGTGAAATCGGGCAAGATTTCCCTGTCCTCTCCCATCGCTCGCGCCATGATCAACAAGGAGGAAGGCGATGTGGTCGAGGTGAACGCACCTGGCGGTGCGAAAAGTTACGAAATCCTCACCGTCGCATGGAGATGAGTTCTGCATCCAGGATCCAGATGCAAAGATGGGGGATTCTACTCCAAACGCACGTCGTGTACGAACCTTCACCCCTGCGTGCTTTCTAAACCATCCCCTCCCTTGGGAATTGACCGAAATCAGTGGAAGTAGACGATGACGGTCGTGAACACTCTATCGTGCATGGTGGTGTCTGATGGGCGCCGTGGAATTGAAAATCAGGCTCTGGGACTAGCTGAAGCATTGAGCCGTCTGACCCCGCTTGAAATCCTGCCCGTTCACACACCGCGAATGAAAGCACTGTCCGGCGCTGGACAAATCGAACCGGATTTGTGGATCGGTTGCGGCCGCGCTGCTGTGAAAGCAGCCGCCCATTACCGAAAGGCTTGGCGACGCACACGCTTTGTGTGTGTGCAAAAACCTCAAAACCATGCAGATATCTTTGATCTGATTATTGCCCCCCGGCACGACCGCATAACCGGTCCTGGCGTACTGAGCATTCTGGGTTCACCCAACCGGATCACGCCCCGGCGCCTGTGTCAGGGTGCGGCGGCCTTCTCAGATCAGCTCGCAAGCCTGCCCACCCCCCGAGTCGCGGTTCTGATCGGGGGTGACAGCAAGCGTCACCGGTTCACCCTGAAAGCATGCATCCACTTGCTGGAAG
>RKRX01000072.1 GCA_007571185.1 Oceanicaulis sp. | reverse complement strand
GTATTATATGAATCATCGTTGGCTAGGCGGCACCCTGACCAACTGGCACACCATTTCCAATTCCATCGCCCGTCTACGCAAGTTGGAAACTCTGCTGGATGCTGAAGGCGGCCCGCAAGGTTTGACCAAGAAGGAAGTTTTGATGCTTACCCGCGAGCGTGAAAAGCTTGAGCGCTCTTTGGGGGGTATCAAGGAAATGGGCGGCACGCCGGATTTGATGTTCGTGATTGACACCAACAAGGAATCTATCGCAATCCAGGAAGCCAGGCGTCTGAGCATTCCGGTCGTCGCAATCGTAGATACCAATTGCGCCCCTGATCTGATTGATTTCCCGATTCCGGGCAATGACGATGCCTCTCGTGCTTTGTCGTTATACTGCGACTTGATAGCCGACGCTGTTCTGGACGGTATCGCTGACAGCCAGGCCGCTCTGGGCATAGATCTGGGCGAGGCCGATTTGCCGGATGATCTGGCCCTAGGTATGGGAAAGAATGAAACTGCGGTGCAGGTCGATGAGGCTGTAGGAGCAGCGAGTGGAACTGCGTCACAAGCTGATGAAACTGTAGTGGAAGAGGGTGAAGCTGTGGCGCAGGCTGATGAAGCTGCAGAGCAAGAGAGCGAAGCTACGGCGGAAGGCGATGCTGCTGAGTCGGCTGTAGAAGCCGAAACCCCGAACAAAGACGCCGCCAAAGCTCAATAGCGCGTCTCATACGCGATCCAAGGAGACCTCCCCATGGTTCAGATCAACGCCGCTCTCGTCAAAGCCCTTCGAGACAAATCCGGCGCAGGCATGATGGATGCCAAGAAGGCGCTTGTGGAAACCGAAGGCGATATGGATGTCGCACTCGATTGGTTGCGCAAGAAAGGTTTGTCCAAAGCCGCCAAAAAGGCTGACCGCGTTGCCGCTGAAGGTTTAGTGGCTGTAAGGGTTGAAACGCGGGGTGACGGCATGGCGGCGGCTGCGGTCGAAGTAAACGCTGAGACCGATTTCGTGGCCCGCAATGCGCTGTTTCAGAGTACTGTGGCTGAAATCGCTACCCTTTCCATTGATGCGATCAACATCGAAGCGTTGAAAGCCGCTCAAACCTCTGCTGGTTGTTCCGTGAGCAATACCCTGACCGATCTGATTGCGCAGATTGGCGAAAACATGTCCGTGCGCCGTTTCGCTACTTTGGCTGTGGATCCCGGTGTTGTGGCCGTTTACGTGCATAACGCCGCTGGCGAGGGCATGGGCAAGATTGGCGTATTGGTGGCGCTGAAATCTGAAGGTGACAAGGCGGTTCTGACCGAACTCGGTCGCAAGCTCGCCATGCATGTAGCGGCCGGTTCTCCCGCTCCGGCGCTTGCGTTGTCCGAAGCCGGTCTTGATAGGGCTGTGGTTGAGAAGGAGCGTGATGTGCTTGCCAGTCAGGCTCGTGAACTGGGTAAACCCGAACAGATCATCGAGAAAATGGTTGAGGGTCGTCTGCGCAAATTCTTTGAAGAGATCGTGTTGCTCAAGCAGGCTTTCGTGTTTGATCCCGACAAGTCGGTTGCAGAGGCCATCAAGGCGACCGAAACAGAAGTTGGCGCCCCTGTTGAGCTGACGGGTTTTGTCCGCATGGTGCTGGGCGAAGGGGTCGAAAAGAAAGAAGAAGAGTTGGCCGCGGAAGTGGCGGCTGTCGCTAAGGCTTAGTAAATTCGGCCCGAGCAGGAGCGTCTCGCTCAGGGCTAGGCGCTTTCTAAGCCTTACCTCGGGAGGGGTGTAGGAAACACACTGGTGCGGGGTTGTGCCGTGAATGAAGCTGAAGACCGATCGCTCAAGACGCCTAAGGGGCCTTACAAACGCGTACTTTTGAAAGTCTCTGGCGAAGTTCTTATGGGAGAGCAACCTTACGGGATCGACATGAACACCGTCGATCGCATCGCCCGGGAAGTGGGCGAGGCGGTCGAGGTCGGCTATGAGCTATGCTTGGTCATTGGCGGTGGAAATATTTTCCGGGGTCTGTCCTCTGCCGCCAAGGGCATGGAACGCGCCGCTGCTGACTATATGGGCATGCTGGCTACCGTGATGAATGCCTTGGCCATGCAGACGACGCTGGAGCGCGTTGGTATTCCTACTCGCGTTCAGTCTGCTATTCCCATGGCTACGGTCTGTGAACCCTATATTCGCCGTCGCGCGATGCGACATATGGAGCGCGGACGTGTAGTGATCTTCGCTGCAGGTACGGGCAATCCGTTTTTCACCACAGACACAGCCGCAGCGCTGCGTGCGGCCGAGATGGGTTGCGACGCCTTGTTCAAAGGCACTAGTGTGGACGGTATCTATGATGATGATCCTCACAAGAATCCGCATGCCAAACGGTCTGCCTGCTTGGACTATATCGATGTTCTCGCGCGCGATCTCAAAGTTATGGATGCATCGGCGGTCACATTGATGCGCGACAACCAAATTCCTATCGTAGTGTTCAACATTCGAGAACAGGGCGGCCTGGCCCTGGTTCTTGATGGTGAAGGCGCCTGTACGGTTGTCGGCGACGTGAAATCCTGAGCATTGTCCAACACGGGAGAAATCGAACATGTCCGGTTTCAATATCAAAGACATTGAACGCCGCATGAAGGGGGCGATTGAGTCTCTGAAGAAGGAGTTTGGCGGCCTGCGTACGGGTCGAGCGAGCGCCTCCTTGTTGGATCCGATCAAGATTGAGGCGTACGGCGTGCTCACCCCGATCAACCAGGTGAGCAATGTGTCTGTTCCAGAACCACGGATGCTGACCATCACCGTTTGGGACAAGACCCTGACCGGAGCTGTGGAAAAGGCGATCCGTAATTCCTCGTTGGGTCTGAACCCTGTATCGGAAGGTGAAACCATCCGCATTCCGATCCCGCCATTGAGTGAGGAACGCCGCAACGAGTTGGCCAGGACCGCTGGCTCCTACGCCGAGAACGCCCGTATCGCCGTGCGTAATGTGCGCCGTGATGGCATGGACCAACTCAAGAAGGACGAGAAAGACAGCGTGATCGGCAAGGACGAGCACAAAAAAAAGGCTGATCAGGTTCAACAATCCACCGATGCCAGTATCGTGGCCATTGATGATCTCCTGAAGATCAAGCAAAAAGAAATCACGCAAGTCTGACCGATCGGTTCAAGCTGATCCTGTCCTGCAGGAGTGTCCGATGAGTCATGCCAACCTTCCCGCCAACATACCCCGGCACGTAGCCATCATCATGGATGGCAATGGTCGTTGGGCGGCGGCGCGGGGACGTTCGCGCGCCTTCGGTCACCGCAAGGGTGTTGAAGCTGTGCGAAATGTTGCACGTGCGGCGAGCAATCTGGGCGTACGTTATTTGACGTTGTTCAGTTTCTCTACCGAGAACTGGAACCGTCCGACTGCGGAGGTGGACGCTCTGTTTGAACTATTGCGCCGGTTTGTAGCCGCAGATCTGGACAAGCTCCATGAAGAAGGCGTGCGGGTGCGTATACTCGGGTGTCGGGAAGGACTGAGTAATGAAGTACTCTCCCTGATTGAAACCACTGAATCGCGTACCGTCGATAACAACCGATTTTTCCTCAATATCGCCTTCAATTACGGTGCACGCAACGAGTTGGTGCGCGCCGCCCGGCGCATGTTTCAGGAGCTCGGCGAGGGGACGGTCACATTCACCGAGGATCAGTTCGAACAGTATCTCGACACCGCAGGGCAACCCGATCCTGATCTGGTGATCCGCACCAGTGGCGAATACCGGGTGTCGAACTTTCTGCTCTGGCAGTCCGCCTATGCAGAGTTCTATTTCACCAACGTGCTTTGGCCTGATTTTGGGGAAGCCCAGTTCCGTGCCGCGCTTGAGGCTTATGCCTGTCGGGATCGTCGGTATGGCGGTGTGCATCATGGCTGAAGGGGATGCGCCCGGAGCTGATCTGAGCTCCATTGCGGATGTCAGACGCGGCGATCCCATGTTCGGCAAACGAGTGGTCTCAGCTGTGGTCCTGGCTCCTCTGTCTCTGGTGCTGGTGATCTGGGGAGGCGCGTGGTTTGCAATTTTCGTCGCAACGTTCGCCGCTGCCATGGCGTGGGAGTGGGTGCGCATGTCTGACAAGGGCGCACCGTTACGCGCTTTCGCCATTGCCGTCGGCACGGCGGTGGGTGCAGTGTTGTTTTCTGCCCAACATGATTTCATCCGAGCCGGTGTTTGGTTGATCGGAGGGGCCATCACGGCTTATCTTGATCGACGATCGCGGGGCCGGGCCTGGGAAGCATTGGGGGGTGTGGCTTATGTGGCGGGTTCCGCTGCCATTGTGATCGCTCTGCGCGTCGGGAACGGGATCGGGGTGACAGGCCTGTTGTTTCTGCTCGCTGTAGTCTGGACAGCCGATACCTTTGCTTATCTCGTTGGTTCATGGGTGGGGGGCTGGAAACTTTTGCCAATCGCCAGTCCCAACAAAACCTGGGCAGGTCTTCTGGCTGGGCTTGTCTTTGGGACTATTGCTGGAGCGAGTCTCGCGCTTTGCACCGGGTGGGATGCGATGCATGGCGCCTTGCTAGCTGCTCCCACCGCTTGTGCTGCGGTTGGAGGTGATCTGCTTATGTCACTAGCCAAGCGCCGATTCGGTGTGAAGGATGCGGGAACAGTTATTCCTGGCCACGGTGGTGTTCTGGATCGGGTGGATGCCCTGATGCTGGCGTCAGTGTTTGCAGGTGTCTGGGCGGTGGCAGGCCCTGGCGGATGGCCCGGAGGAGGCGCATGAGCGCACGCAAAGTCACAGTGCTGGGGGCGACAGGCTCAGTGGGGCGCGCCACCTTGGATCTGGTCATGCGAGCGCCCGGGGGTGCTTTTGAGGTTATAGCCTTGACCGCCAACTCCAACGTCGAAGGTTTGGCGCAGTTGGCGGTGCAGACCGGTGCGCGGTTTTGTGCGGTTGCAGACCCTGGAGCGGGTGTGGCGCTCAAAGCTGCACTCGAGGGTCGGGACGTAGCGTGCGGGGCTGGACCTGAGGCCGTGCTGGAAGCTGCGCGGATGAATGCAGACTGGGTGATGGCCGCTATTGTCGGCGTTGCGGGTCTATTGCCCACCGTGGAGGCTGTGCGTCGAGGCGCGACAGTGGCTTTCGCCAACAAGGAAGCCCTGGTATGCGCTGGTGAACTCCTCATCCAAGCCGCTCAAGAGTCTGGAACGCAGTTGCTGCCCGTAGATTCCGAGCACAATGCAATTTTTCAGACTTTTGATGACAGCCAGCGCGCGAGGATCCGCCGCATTATCCTGACGGCTTCAGGCGGCTCACTGCGTACCGCGAGCCTTGAGGTTATGGGGCAGGATAGTGTGGCTCAAGCGGTAGCGCATCCCGTCTGGAGTATGGGGGCAAAAATCTCTGTGGACAGAGCGACCATGATGAATAAAGGGCTCGAAATCATTGAGGCCTGCCATCTGTTTGCATTGCCCCAGTCCGATGTCGATATTCTGGTGCACCCTGAATCTGTCGTACATGGGCTTGTAGAATACACTGACGGCGGACTTTTGGCTCAGTTGGGCGCTCCCGACATGCGCACTCCGATTGCTCACGTTCTGGCCTGGCCGGACCGGATTGACACGCCTGTAGAACGGTTGGATCTTACAAAACTTGGCAAACTTACTTTCGAAGCTCCTGATCCGGTACGCTTTCCCGCGCTGGATCTGGCGCGCGCCGCTTTTGAAGCAGGCAAGGGAGCGCCAGCGATTTTCAACGCTGCCAACGAGGTGGCGGTTGAAGCCTTTCTGAATGGACAGATCGGCTTTCTTGACATAACAACCTGTGTGGCGGAATCTCTTGAGCGGGGTATTGTGACGGGGATTGCTGTGGAGCAGCCTGCGGATTTTGATGCTGTGCTCGAGGTTGACGGGGAAGGTCGCCGGTTGGCTCGACATATTATCGCCGAGCGCGCACACTGAAGAAAATGCTCGGTTAGTGAAGGATCTGACATGTTTGATTGGCTTGGCTCCGGCGCTTTGACTCTTGTTGCGTTCATAGCGGTGGTAAGCTTTGTGGTGGTGATCCACGAGTTGGGCCACTACTGGGCCGGTCGCGCCTGTGGCGTGCATGCTGAAGCATTCTCGTTGGGGTTCGGTCCCCGGGTTTTTGCTTGCACCGACAGAAACGGCACCGTCTGGAAGCTCAGCGCTTTGCCGCTAGGCGGATTTGTTCAATTTCGCGGTGACGTCAACGCTGCTTCTGCACCCGATTATGAGGCGCTGGAAGAGTTGCGAAAGACGCATCCCGATCCCGGGACAGTCCTCCATTTCAAACCGGTCTGGCAGCGCGCATTTATCGTGGCGGCTGGCCCGCTGGCTAATTTCGCCCTGGCTGTTGTCTTGTTCGCAGCGCTTGGCGCCATGCGGGGTGAAGTTCAGATCGAACCGCGCATTGGCGCTGTGACGGAAGGATCTGCCGCTGAATCCGGTGGTTTTACCGCAGGCGATGTGGTTCTTCGCATGAATGGTGCGATCGTGGACGGGTTCACTGATATACGCCAGTATGTGCTGACCCGTGCGGGGCAACCGATTGTCTTTGAGGTTTTGCGCGGCGGGAGGATTGTCTCGCTCACCGCAACACCTGATCGCGAACTCCGCCCCGATGGGTTGGGCGGGGAACGCGCCATGGGCTTTTTAGGATTGGGTGTGGCGCAGGATGCTGAGCGACGATCTGCTCATCTT
>RKRX01000086.1 GCA_007571185.1 Oceanicaulis sp. | reverse complement strand
GCGCAGCACCTTGCGTTCGGGATCCCTTAGCACGCCGCGAGCGGAATCGGGCTTCACATTCGGTTCCTGACGCGTCACATCGCCCTTTTCATCCGTGATGAACTGATAAGTCCGACAACCCAGGAAAGCGAAGTGATTATCTCGCAACCAGCGCAGAAAGATGATCGCCTCTTCCTGTTCTTCGCGAGAAGCAGACGTCGTTGCGGTGGTCAGATGATCGATGGCGTCATCCATCTCCGCGCGCATATCATTCCAGTCATCCACTGCACCGCGCACATCTTCCAGCGTGGCGCGCACGCCATCGACCAGCCGCGCGCGCGCAGCCTCGCCCATGAGATCAAGATGCACCTGGATCATGGATTCAGAGATAAACCGCCCGCCGAACCGGACCCGGTCGCCATTTTCATCCCGACGCACCTGGACGACGGGGTGGAACATGGCCAGTACATCCAGGCCCTGGCTGGCTATTTCTCCCATCACAGAGTCCACCAAGAAAGGGCGATCTGTTCCAATCACTTCCAGGATATCGCGACCCGGGCTCTGACCTTTCTTCCTTTTCGTAGAACGTATGCGAATGAGTATCTTTCCTGCCGAGCGGCGCCGACCATACAGCCAGAAGGCTTCAGCCAATCGCACAACGTCTTCAAGCGCAATTCCCGGCAGATCATCAGCAAGTGCGTCATTCCAGATTTGCTCTAGAAAACCGGTTGCATCTTTTCCCGACTCTCCGAAAACGGTCTCAAATCGTTGGGCGGCAGCTGAAATAAAGGCGCCCTTGTCATACGCATGCCTGACGCTTACCACGGCGTTCATATTGAAAACTCCCGGAGAACTAGAAAGTGGGCAGGCGGACGACACTCTTGGCGCTTCTTGACAGAAGAATAGGCGCACAACCCGCACCCTACTCTCGCTCGCACGCGGTTCAAGCGGCGCCAAGCGGCTGGACCTGCAAGAAAGCCTGTGCTTGGTTCATGGACGAACAACACAACAAACTTCCGAAATGGAGATGGTCATGCCGCACGCTTTGATCACCGGCGCCAATCGCGGCTTGGGTCTTGAGCATGTCCGCACGCTACTCGGCCGTGGGTGGACCATCAGCGCCGCTGTCCGTAACCCCGGCTCAGCAACTGATCTCAAGGCATTTGATCCCGGCGATGGCCGGTTGCGTATCCTGCGCTATGACGCGTCAGACCTGAAAGCCGCTCAGGCGCTCAGGTCTGAGGTGAAAGGCCCGTTGGATATCCTGTTCGCCAATGCTGGCGTGATTGGTCCCGATCCGCATAATCTCGGAGCAGCCGCCAGTGAAGGGTTCGTGGATGCATTCCGCATCAACACGCTGGCGCCGCTGGCGCTAGCGGAAACCTTCGCCAGCCAGGTGGCCGACAGCCAACTCAGGGTCATCGCCCTGCAATCGAGTCGGATGGGGTCTATCGCCGACAATGACGGCGGCGGGCGTTACGCCTATCGCGCATCCAAGGCCGCTCTGAATGCAATTGGCAAATCGCTCAGCATCGATCTCAGAGACAAAGGCGTCATTGTCCTGATACTGCATCCGGGCTGGGTCCGCACCGATATGGGCGGCCCCAACGGTCTGGTCACCCCCGGGGAAGCGGTCAGCGCCCAGCTGGATATCATCGCTCGCGCCAATCCAGCCATGAGCGGCCGCTTCTTCCACATCAACGGCGAAGATCTGCCATGGTAAACCGCCAGCAATGGGATCTATGAAATCAGCGGTTGACATATTCGTCACCGTTCCGTCAGCGCCGGCCAGCATCACAGTCACATCAGTCCTTGGCGCACGCTCTAGCGCCACGGTGAAGCGGCTTTTCCAGACAGGGCGAGCCCGACCATATCGGCATCGATCGATGCGATAGCGCCCGAAGTAGACGTATCATCATCCTTCGGCAATCGTGTTCTGATCGCCCAGTGTCGTACTATCGGTGTCAACCGTCAACGTGATAGACGTCAGCTCCACCTCGTCATCATCAACAAGCGTAATAATCGCCCTCGCTTGTGACCAGCTATGACAGGTTCTTGTATAAAGCTCGTCATCTGATTGAAAACTTCTTCGAAAAACTCAAGCAATATAGGGCTATAGAGACTCGCTAAGACAAAACCGCAGCCGCGTTCAAAACAGCTATACATCTTGATTGTTCACTCATATGACTCGAATAACTGATGACACGCCCTAGACCTGACCGCTGGGCCGGGTCTTGCAAGCTTCCCGCCAGATGCTGAGCGCCGTAAGATCTTCATCCGGGATTAGTTCCACCCGGGCGGCGAATTCCACAAACACAAAAGCGGTTATGTCCGCAAAGCTATAGCTATCCCCCGCCAACCAGGGCATCCGAGCCAGTCGGGCATTGAGTGTTTCAAAATAGCGCCGCCCTCGCACCATGCCGCGCTCAGCCAGTGCAGCGATCTGCACAACGGGATGTGTCCCGGGCAGCGCCCGATCCTTCATCGCCTTGGACGTGTTACGCAGAACATCCATGACGCTGATCAAGCCCTCAAACTCCGAACGCCACACCCATTCCGCCACCCGGGCCTGCTCAAGCGGGCTGCGCCCCAGTAATGGCGGATCGGGATACATCGCTTCCAGATAACGCACGATGGCGGCGTTCTCGGTCAGGGTCTCGCCCTCCTCGGTCGCCAGAACCGGCACCGTACAATTGGGGTTGACGGCTATAAAATCCGGGTCGAACTGTTCTCCGTTTCGGAGATCCACCTCGATAGTTTTCACATCCACCCGCTTTTCAGCAATAACCATGCGGGCCCGGCGCGGGTTGGGCGCTGTGGCGCAATCATAGAATTTTATCATGTTTTTCGCTCCTCTAGGCGAACGCCTCAGGACGAATATCTGCAACGCCCAGTTCCGCTTCAATCGCCGCGCCTAGCGCCACGATCACACCCTCCTCAAACAAAGGCGCCCAGAGCGAGGTGGCGTAAGGCGTCGGGAAGGTCTGGCTGCTTTCATCCTGTGCGTCACCGAACAGAGTTCGGGAGGGCTGATCAACAAAACCGGACCGGAAAGCGAGTTGAGGGTGGCCGGTATAATTTGTCAGCAACAACATGCCGCCTGCGAAATTCGGTCCAATCAGGGCATCAAGACCCTCAAAGCGTTCCGCCATCATGGCCATCGCCCGGCGACGCAATCGGTCGGCGTTGACCATATCCACCGCGCTGGCAAACCGGGCGCGACGGAATGTATTCGGCCAGGCTGCATCCGCCTGCCAACGCAGTTCGTCATCCAGATCCTCAAGGGTCAGGGTCTCAAAAGCGGCGGCGGCTTCACATTCCAACTGAATCAGCATGGTGTCCCAGGGCGCATCATCAAGCTCAAAGGGGACCAGTTCGACGCCTAAACGTCGCGCGGCGTTCAGCGCCGCCCGATCAGGATTTTCCGCTTCCTCAAACCAGGCCGGGTTATAACCCAGACGCAAGCCGGAGATATCCCGGGACAGATCAACCCCAAAACCATGATCAAACGAAGACGGATCGCCTGCATCTCCGCCATTGATCGCCTCCAAAACCAGGGCGGCGTCTGGAACGGAACGCACGATCGGGCCGATCTTGTCCAGAGACCAGCACAACGCCATGGCGCCGGTGCGCGCCACACGCCCGAAGGTCGGACGCAAACCCGTAGCGCCGCAACGATGGGATGGCGAGACAATCGACCCCAGCGTCTCGGTGCCGATCGCAAATGCACATAACCCCGCCGCAGTCGCAGACGCCGAACCCGCCGAACTGCCCGAGCTGCCTTCACTAAGGTTGAACGGATTGCGGGTCATCCCGTCAAACCAGATATCTCCATACGCAATGGCGCCAGAGGTCGACTTGCCCAGAAGCACCGCCCCCGCAGTCTCCAGCCTCTTGGCCACCACAGCGGTATCCTCGGCTACGCGATTCTTGTAGGGGGTCGCGCCCCAAGTCGCCCTGATCCCGGCCACATCAATGATATCCTTGAGTGCATAAGGCACGCCATGAAGCGGGCCGCGCACCCGTCCGCGTGCTCGTTCCGCATCCCGTTCGACCGCCTGACGGCGCGCTAGATCCGCCGTCACCGTGACAAAGCACTCAAGCGCGGGAGCATGCCGGGCGATCCGGTCCAGATAGATATTTGTCAGAGCGACACTGGACAGCACTCCGTCGGCCATCCATGCAGCCTGCTTCCAGACCGGTGCAAAGGCGATATCCTCAGGCGCTGCAGGAAGGGCCCCGGCCCGGGCAGGCATGCCTGTCACTCCGCCGGATTGAAGTCGATAGCGAGCGCCCGGCAGGCGAGGGTCAAAAGTCAACGCCGGGGGCAGGGTGTTGGGTTTGTCCACAGATCGCAGGCGCTCGGCGCGTGACACCCAAGCCTCAATGCCGTTGAGCATCTGCTCACGCTCATCTGCGGTATAGCTTACCGCCGCAAGCTGCTCTGCGCCTGCCAGCGTCTGCGCGGTGATGGGCGATGTCTGGCGGGCGGAAGCCGAAGCGGTGACCGCCCCGGCGCCAGCCAGAAAACCCAGAACAGTACGGCGCGAGGTCTTAGGTCGACTCATTTGATGATCCTCCAACGCCTTGTTTTCACCCTATCCGACCAGATTTCGAGGCAATTCCGCTGCCATTCCAAACCTATTCACTGACAGTTTCCTCAGACTGCGGACGGAAATCCATTTCACTATCCGCCAGAAACCAGGTGAACATCACCCAGGCCGCCACGTTCTGCGCCATCTCCTCGGGTGATATCTTGTCAAGAGTGTCATTGGGCGTGTGGTGGAACTCAAAATAGTCCTCACCATTCTGCTCTAATCGCGCCACAGGCATGCCCATATACTGCAAGGGAATCATATCGGGACCGCCACCGCCTTCATTGCCGCCCCGGACAATGCCCAAATGCTGCATCTCACGATGCATGGCGGTGAAAAAGGGCAAAGCATGCTCCCCCACATTCGAAGACAACCGCCAGACCTTGCGGGCGCCAAAATCGGATTCAGACCCGATAACATGGTTCTCCAGCGTACCATCCCGCAAGCGGGCGTTCGCATAGGCGCGGGCGCCTACAAGTCCCACTTCTTCAGAGCCGAACAGCACCAAGCGAATAGTACGACGCGGGCGGTGACCGCTCTCGGCGATCAACCGCGCCGCCGCAGTGACGATGCCAACCCCGGCGCCATCGTCCAGCGCCCCGGTGGCCGTATCCCAGCTATCGAGATGCGCGCCGATAATCACCACCTCTTCAGGCGCTTCCGCACCCTCAATATCTGCGATAACATTTCCGCTGAGCACCTCACCCCGCCAGCCCGCATAGGTGCGCAACCGCATCCGCAGGGTTTGCCCGCTTTCATGAACACGCTGAATCTGGTCTGCATCCGGAGCAGATACCGCCAGGGCGGGAATTTCAGGAAGTCGGCCATCGGGAAAGCCCATCATGCCGGTGTGTGCAAAACGGTTGGAACTGGTGCCCACCGACCGGATCAGCACGCCGACAGCGCCGCGGTCTTCGGCTTCGCGCCAGGCCTCTCGGCGTTTGCGATTGGCCCAGCCGTAACCTTCCCCGCCACGGGCGGCGACCATACGGTCATTGACGAAGACCAGCTTGCCTTCAAGCGCGTCCTCCACGCCCTCAAAAGCCAGCAGATCATCAAAGCTGTCAAAAAACGCCAGCTCGGCCTCCAACCCCTGTTCAGGCGTCGCCGCGGCACCGCCCAAGGATATGCCGTAAACCTCCTGCGGATAGGGCGCGGTGATGGCGACCTCCTCATAGATTGAACGCCCCCGCGTCCATAGATCCAGTTCGAAAGGCTCGACGCGAACATTATCGAACGCAAGTGATTTCAGCTTGGCCACCGCCCATTCCCGGGCGCGCTCTTCCTGGGGTGTACCAGCCAGGCGCGGGCCGATCTCTGTGGTCAGAGATCTGGTGATACGCCACGCCAGATCACTGTCCAGCGCCGTTTCGGCCAGCTCATGAGCGATCTCGACGGTCTCTTCATCCAGGGTATAAGTCTCGTCCTGCGCCCCGGCCCAGGAAGCCGTGGACAGCAGGACAGCCACTGCCAGCGTGCGCAACATGGTGGGCTCCTTCTCCTGTTATCGCGGGTGAGTTTAGTCAGGCTCGCACGTTGTGGAAAGCACAAGTATAACAGGTTGTCGATAACAGTTGATAGCCCTCCATTGCGACTATGAGGCCCCATGACCGATGCCATGCCCGATTCTGACTTCTCTTCGCCTGCATCCCCTGAACCGCTGAAGCCCAAAACTACTGAAATGCGTAGCGGGCCGCCGGCCTATGAATCGCCGGTTCCTGGTTACGGAACCTATGGGCCTGGCTTGTTGAGCAAAATTGGTCTGGCGATCGGCCGATCTCTACCCGCCTCGCGCACCGGTTTGCGTTTGGCGGGTCTTGTGCGCCCCCTGGCTCTGACCGGCATGAAGACGGGGGCTGCGGATGTAAACGCACTGGGACTGAAACTGCGCCTGCACCCTGTCGACAACCTTTCTGAAAAACGCCTGTTCATGACCCCGCAATGCTTTGATCGGGTTGAACTGGATGCGTTGCGCGGCATTATGAGAGCGGGCAGGATCTTCATCGATATCGGCGCCAATGTCGGCGCCTACGCGCTGGTAGCGGCGTTTTCGGGTGGAGAAAAGTCCCGCGTGATCGCCGTGGAGCCTCAGCGCGAGATGCGTCGTCGGCTGAGTTTCAACGCCCGACAAAACAATCTTTTCAACATAGAAATATCGGGCGTTGCACTCGCTGATTATGACGGGAAAGAGATCATGCGCATGAT
>RKRX01000155.1 GCA_007571185.1 Oceanicaulis sp. | reverse complement strand
ACGTGGCGCTGCAATTTCGTTATGTGCAGAATGAGGTAACTTGTGCTTTGTTGGGCGGACGGCATGATCGTATGCGCGTGATTCGGGGTCACGGTTCCGATTCGAATCGCGGGCGCTGCAAGGCGTTCCAAATGAGTGATGGAGACTAGCGTGGCCCACACGCCGCCACACCCTCTGCACCGGACATCTGAATCCACCGCCGCTGCTGTTTCCATTCCTGTATTTTCTGCCCCTCAAATGCCGTGCGCGGGGTTTTTTGTTGTTTGCTGGAGGGCCTGACATGGGCAAAAGAGCCGCCAAGCGTCACCAAGCCGAAAACTTCAATATCCGCATTTGCGAAGGGGAAAAGATCCGCAGCCTGTTCCCGTGCCCGGGTTGGTCCCCTGACGATAAAGAGCCCGTGCGTGACCGAAGCTACACAAAAAACGTGAGGCCGCGCTCAAAAAATCAGGCGGAGTTAGTGGACGCCATCAACGCCTATAGTCTCGTCATGGCGCTCGGCCCGGCCGGAACCGGCAAGACCTATCTGGCTGTCGCCAAAGGGGTTGAGGCGCTCGAAGCGGATAAAGTGGGCCGAATAGTGCTGTCCCGCCCCGCCGTCGAAGCTGGCGAATCGATTGGCTTCTTGCCCGGCGTCATGGAAGAAAAACTCGCTCCCTATCTGCGCCCGCTTTATGACGCGCTGGCTGATCGTCTGAGTCTCAAACGTCTCAAGGCGCTCATAGCCGAAGGTCTCATCGAAATCGCACCGGTCGGGTATATGCGCGGCCGCACGCTGAACAATGCCTTTGTGGTCATCGATGAAGCGCAGAACTGCACCTACGCTCAGCTCAAAATGTTGCTGACTCGTCTAGGTTGGAACTCCACCATGGTGGTGACCGGAGATCCGACCCAAACCGATCTTCTGCCCGATACGTCCGGCCTGGCGACCATCGCGGGCAAACTCGAACAGGTGGACGAGATCGGCATGGTCCGGCTTCATAAGGAGGACATTGTTCGCCACCCACTGGTCGCCAGCATGCTGGACGTGCTGTGAGCGATGAAGTCCACCCGTGCGTGGCAGGGCCGGATCCCGTTCGGAAAGACTCAGGACCGATCAGAGATTTTCGAGATCGATGTCGAGAATGGTGATTTCGAATGAATAAGACGTTTCACCCTCTTCGACATTCTTGGACACCACGCCCAAACATTCCGATTCCAGGTAGATCTCAGCGCACTCATCAGGGCGCTGGCGCAAGCGCACGCTCAACCCGGGGTTCAGCCTGCCGCGCAGGAAAGTTTCAACTTTGGATGCTTCAGCAGCGGTGAATACGGGTGCAGACACGGCACAACCTCATTGCAGATGGTCACAAACAGAGCGCACCCTAACGTCCTGCTCGCTCAGAGCAATAGCTTGGACGCAGATTTGGCTGTCAGCCCTGTTCAGGGCAAGGTATGATCCATGGTGCGTGAAGGTTCCACGCACCTGCCGGCGACCGGTCTGGCGGGCACACCCGCCACCGTGCAGCGGGCGGGCACATCGGCCAGCACCACCGAGCCCGCCGCAATGCGGGCTTGCGCACCAACGGTAATGTCGCCCAGCACCTTGGCGCCGGCGCCGATCAGTACGCCATTACCGATCTTGGGATGACGCTCCCCGCCGTGTGATCCGGTGCCGCCTAGCGTCACTTCATGCAGAATAGACACATCATCACCCACAACAGCGGTTTCACCAATCACCAACGATGTAGCATGGTCGATCATGATCGCCTGGCCCAACCGGGCGGCGGGATGAATATCCAGACCAAAACGCTCTGACATCCCGTTCTGCATGTGAAAAGCCAGAGTCTGACGCCCCTGACGCCACAGACAGTGCGCAATACGGTAGCACAGAAGACCATGAAAACCCTTGAAGTAGAGGAAGGGTTGCAGCAGGGACAGGCACGCAGGATCACGCTCATCCACCGCCAGCATGTCCGCAGCCGCCTTCTCCACCAGATCGGGCTCTGTCTCCAGCGCCTGCCTGGCCACGTCATGGATATGCAACGCATCAAGCTGGGAAGCGCTCATTTTCGTGGCGACACGGTGCGCCAGAGCCCCCGCCAATCCGTCATGGCGCAGGATCGCCGCGTTAAGAAAACTGGCCAGCATGGGCTCTTCAGCAGCGGCGGATGCCGCCTCGAGGCGCAACCGGTTCCAGGCGCGGATCGCCAGCACAGGCGCGACAGTGCCAGAATGGGGTTCAGCAAAGCTCATCTCGGGCCGCTCCCGCATCGGATCGAACGCTATGGATCAACCAGTCTCACACGGCGCCAATCAAGACCGGTCAGACAGGATGAGACGGCTCAGCGCCGGGTTCAGAACGCCGCTGCGCGCTTTTTCTGCAGCGGTCAGCAACATGATCACGGTCAGACTGTCGCGTATTTTTCCTGACATGGCCATGGCTATAGCCGCGTGCACGGGTAAACGATGCGTGATCATGTCCGCCTCACTGCTCTCCCGATCAGATTGTCCTTCGTTCAACCCCCAAGCCAGAAAGCAGAACGCCCGCTCACTGCTGATGGAATTGGAAACATCCAACTCCAGCAATTTTCGCCAGTTCTGCGCCGTACAGCCGGTTTCCTCCTCCAGTTCACGCCGCGCGGACACCAGAGGGTCAACACCGTGCGGACCACCCCCTTCAGGCAATTCCCAGGAATAGGCGTCCAGCGCAAACCGGTACTGGCCCACCAGTAGGGTATCACCATTGTCAAAGACCGGCAGCACGCCGATGGCGAGATTGCGGGGCTCCATCACACCATACAGTCCCGGCGACCCGTCCGGGCGCAGCACGTCAAACTCACGCACCGTCATCCAGGGATTTTCATAGCCCAGACGCTCGGAAAGGATCGTCCAGGGACCACGCTTTTCCAACTCGGGCTTGTTCAAGGGCAGGCTCCGGTTTTGGCGCAGACACGAGGGCGGAATTGCGCAATGCGCCGCCTGCCGAAACAAACCCCGAGCGGGGTGAAAATCAAGGGTGTGAAGAATGTCCCTGGCTCTACGGCTTCACTCGGCCACTTCGCCGAGCGAGATGGCGATAGCGCTGATTGAACAGAACAGAACCCGCCGATCATTCATCGAAGGCGCGAGACCAACAACGAGGACGGCTTAAAGCCTTTCCGCTAATTGGAGATGGCGCGTGCCTCAGCCAATGGTCAAGCATCGGTTTGTCTGGAAACATCGTGGGCAGTGGCAAGGGGCTGCCGTCTCGCCACGTAGCCGAGCTCCCACGGCGCGGGTCACTTCAACAATTCCATCATTTCCGGTGCCGGAGCGGCGGGACGCGCCAGTATGTCCATGAAATGGGATGTCCATGAAATGGGCGAAGCCTTGAGGACTCATACGGACCAGTTCCTGCTCCATATTTTGACTCGGCAAATTCGCCTACTGCAAAAACCATTTGACTTTATCAAGGAGTATGATAACGATGGAAGCGCGTAATCAAGGAGTATGATAACGATGGAAGCGCGTAACAAAAAAATTGAAAACTGGTTTTCCATGATTAGGCAGGGGCAGATTGTACTGCCTCGATTCCAGCGTCGTGAGGCGTGGAGCGACAAGCAGATCGTTAGTCTGTTGGAGAATATTTTCCGTAGCCCGCCCTTGCCCATTGGCACGCTGTTGACTTTGGAGGTGGGTAACAAGGAACTTTTCGAGTCACGCCCGATTATAGGGGCCCCATGCTCGCATGAGAAACCCCAAGCACACCTCCTTGATGGACAGCAGAGATTAACAGCACTCTGGCGCAGCTTCACTGGCGATTAGCCTCATCTCGATATCTTTGTGTCGGTTGAAGCTGCTGGATCAAATATCGATGATGATGACGAGGAGGAAAACGCAGATACGCCTGCCGTTAAAGATGTGAGACGCTGGGATAAAGGGGGCACGAGGCAACCTGTTTGGGCAAACAGTCATGTTGCGGCATTAAAACGACAATTTGTGCCCATAACAATTTTCCTGCCGGGTGTGAAAGGCGAAAAGTACCTAAGCGAATGGGAGGCGGCAATTCAGGATAGTGAGGATCACCAGCTTCTTTCGGTGGCATTAGCTAAGCGCGTTACGGAACTGCGCCACCGTGTCGCCGGGTACGACATTCCTTTCTTATCACTCAATGCAGAAACAAGCCGTGAAACAGCACTCGACGTGTTCATCAAGATGAATACCTCAACGTCGCCACTTAGAGACTTCGACTTCGTTGTTGCACAGCTCGAAAGCGAAGCTAGCGAGTCACTCCTTGGCATGATCGAGGAACTCATCGACGAAATTCCCCTTGTACGCGACTACAAAAAGAGAGAGGATATCATCCTTTCAGTGGCTGCACTTCTGATGGAGAAACAACCGGGTAGGAAAACCTACCGAGACCGCGACTTCAGTGCCGAGCTACTCGACATATGGGAAAAGCTCAAACACGGACTTAGGTGCGGGATCAGATTTCTCCAGGATGAGAGGATTTTTCTCAATGAGAAATGTCTACCGAGTGAAATTGCGGCTTACCTAGTATGCGCACTGTGGGCCGACGTACCCGAAGGTGCCCTTGATCTGGGTGGCAATGCCCGTGCGCTGATCCGAAAAGTGCTTTGGAGAGCTAACTACACCGATCGCTACAGCAAGAGTACCTCCAGCCGTGCTTTTACAGACTACAAGGTGCTAAAGAGAATGGTCGCAGGTGAAGAGGCTGAGCCGTGCGAGCTCTTCAATGAACGATCCTACCCGCTTCCCGATGTCGAACAGCTCAAGCTCGCCGGATGGCCGAAGCAGAACAGTCGCTTGCCGTGCTCGATCCTTGCTACCGGATTACGGCGAGGCGGACAAGATTTCGCTGATGCTGCTCCCATCTCGGTCGACAACATCCGCAACCGCGAATACCACCACCTCTATCCCGTCAGAATTTTGGGAGGAGATCGGGATGATGACCATGTCAACCGTGCGCTAAACTGCGCTTTGATCACATGGAAGACCAACCGTAATATCCGCGCGAAAACACCAAAAGAATATATCGAGGAGCGGAGGCAAGCTGCTAGCATTGATGAGGACGCTGTGCGCAGACGCTTGGAAAGCCACGGAGTACCGTATGATGCATTGATTGCTGGAAACTATGATGAGTTTTTGGAAAAACGGGCGGAGCTCATTGGTGAGGACATGAAGGTGCTCTGTGAAGGCCGTACACCGTCATAACTAGATCATGAGTCCCGGTCTGAACGTGATCATGTACGCATGTTCAAGAATCCCAAAAGGAGGTCAAGCCTGAGATGTTGAACATATTCGAGAATGAAATTGAAGACCGAAATATCAACGTGGTCGAACGACTTGAACTGCCAGCACGGGGTGAGAGGACACGAACCATCCCTGACATCTTCAGAACTGGTTCCGTCGGCAGTTGGCTACTTAATGACGAAACTTTAAAGGGGAATCTGTGGCGACACCAAGCGTTGGCTCTCGAGGCATTCGCGTCAGGCCATAACGTGGTGCTCTCGACGGGAACGGCATCCGGGAAATCGTTGGTGTTTCAGGCAGCCGCAATCAAAATGCTTCAGGATGACTGTGAAGCCAAAGTTCTTGTGTTCTATCCTCTGAAAGCACTCGCGGCTGATCAGTGCGTAAGTTGGCAACGCGTTCTCCGAATGGCAGGAATGCCGGAAGACTGGGTTGCGAGTGTTACAGGTGACGAGCCAATACCCGACCGGAAGGCAGCGCTTGAGAGAGCCCGGATTATCATCGCGACCCCAGACGTGTGTCACGCTTGGCTTATGCGCGAATTGACCGGCCTCTCCAAGCAGTTTCTATCCTGTTTGGATCTACTGATCGTCGACGAAGCGCATACCTTGGAAGCTGTGTTCGGGAGCAATGTTGCTTTTCTGCTCCGAAGGCTACAAGCAGCAGCACTAATCTGTCGGAAGAAAAGACAGGCAAGCCGTCCGTTCTCCATCATTGCGGCAAGCGCCACCATCGCCAACCCGAGTCAGCACCTCCAGAATCTGACGGGAACAGACTTCGTTGTAATCGGCAGCGGTGAGGATGGATCTCCTCAACACGCTCGCTCCTTGCTGCATTTGGCATGTGGTGCAGACGAGGCGCAGAGCATGACCTCCGCAATTCAGCGATCCCTCATAGAACGGTCCGATTCTGGCAGCTTCATCACCTTTCTCGATTCACGGCAGGGTGTCGAAAGACTCGCTGCCCAGACCGAGCATGGCTTGGTAAAACCCTATCGGGGCGGTTATGAAACGCAAGACAGAGCCGAGATTGAGAGCGCACTGAGATCGGGTCACCTACGTGGTGTCGTTGCTACGTCAGCCCTCGAATTGGGTATCAACATTTCACACTTTATGGTAGGGTTACACCTTGGGCTGCCAGCATCTAAAAAGGCATTCCGGCAACGGCTGGGACGCGTGGGTCGGTCTTCACTAGGTGTATTCGCCGTAGTAGCAGAACCGAATGCTTTTCGACGGTACGGTTCGTCGCTGGAAGACTATTATCAGGGTTCGGTAGAACCATCGTATCTCTACCTAGACAACCGTTTCGTCCGTTTCGCCCATGCGAAGTGCCACGCGGATGAGCTCGATATGTTGGGTGTTAAAGGCCGTTCTGTGCCATCAAACAATATCAAATGGCCTTCCGGCTTTTCAGAGATATATGGCTTCGCTCGTGTTGGGGGAAGCCGGGCGCGCCCCAGAGAGTTTGATCATATTGCCCGTATGGGCGGCGACAGCCCCCACCTCAATTACCCGCTGCGTAACATAGGGGAGGAAAATTTCCAGATCGGCTCGGGAACCTCGATGTTTCAAAAGGTAGGC
>RKRX01000095.1 GCA_007571185.1 Oceanicaulis sp. | reverse complement strand
CATCAATGGCATGGCGTTCACTGAGAAAGCCCGTACGCCTGATCCAGGGCGGCTGGTGCGGGCCTATGATCAATCTGCGGCCACATTGAATCTGCTGCGGGCGCTGGCATCCGGCGGTTATGCCGACCTGCATAATGTGCACCAGTGGACGCTGACTTTCCTGGCTGGCAGTCCGGCTGGCGAACGTTATCAGAAATACGCCGACCGGATCAGTGAGGCGTTGGCTTTCATGCGCGCGTGCGGGGTGACCCCGGGTGAGGCGCCAACTCTTGAAAGGGTGGATTTTTTCACCTCTCACGAAGCATTGCACCTGCCGTTCGAGCAAGCGCTGACCCGAATGGAAAGCGGTTCAGGCCACTGGTATGACACCAGCGCGCACCTGCTGTGGATTGGTGACCGGACTCGCCAGATTGATCATGCCCATGTGGAATTCATGCGTGGCATCAAGAATCCAATCGGGTTAAAATGTGGACCGACACTGGATCCTGACGAGTTGATCAGGCTGATTGATGTGCTTAATCCGTACGATGAGGCTGGGCGGCTGATTCTGTATGCGCGCATGGGTGCAGACAAGGTGGCGCAAGGTTTGCCGTTGCTGGTGCGCAAGGTGAAGGCTGAAGGTCGCGATGTGATCTGGTCCTGTGACCCGATGCACGGAAACACACACAAGACGTCAAACGGCCTCAAAACCCGGGATTTTGATAAGGTGCTGGGCGAACTGCGCACCTTCCTCGAAGTACTGCGGGCCGAAGGGGTCGAGCCGGGCGGGGTGCATTTTGAGATGACAGGTCAGAATGTGACCGAGTGCGTCGGCGGCGCAGACCATCTGTCAGAGGCCGATCTCTCCAGCCGTTATCACACCCACTGCGACCCTCGCCTGAACGCCGATCAAGCGCTTGAAATGGCATTTCATATCTCTGACGCCCTCAAGCCCGCCCACGACCTGCACGGCGGTGCGGTGACGGCGAAACAAGCAGAGTCGCAACGCAGCCTGGATGATTTTGGGCCACCGAGAGCCGTGCGCTAGGTTTGTACACCCCCGCGATCAAGAGCAATGTCGAACCCGATGCCAGCGGCTGTGTTGAAAGCCGGGAAAAACCGCCGCCCGAAAGGGCAGCGGTTTACAGGTTCACGCATCCGTCGCCAATCCGCCTGAAGGCGGACAGAAGCCTAAATGTCTTTCAAAGCCAAAGCTGGACGAAAGGCCAGCTGGGTCTTGGCTTTGGACATCATTTTTTCACCGGTGCGTGGGTTGCGCACTTCACGCGCTTCACGGTGCTTGGCGTAGAAAGTGCCGAAGCCCGCCAGTTGCACGGCGTCCCCCTCCTTCGCAGCATTGGCGACGGCTTCCGCGAAAGCGTCAATAGCGCTGTTGGCCTGGACTTTGGTGACACCGGTTTTGTCGGCGATGGCCTTGGCGAGTTCAGATTTGTTCATCAGGGTTCCCCTAATCTGGATGTCGAGGCAGACAGAATCCATTTAGAATCATATGACCTGTTTGCCTCAGGATTCGCTATTAAGCATGTTCTGATTCCCGATTGCAAGGTTATAGAACGTTCCCGAGTGCATTTGCCTCGAATATGGTCATGTGATGGCATTTTGATCGGCGCCGGGTGATGATGGTTCCGTTGAATTCAATGGTGCGGTCGGTATAGCCTGACGCCTCGTTCAGGTCGGTTTGGAGATACGCCTCATCTTCTTTCTGCAACCGCCGTCCTCTAGTTTCCAGGTCTGAGATATTCACCTATGTCAGTGAAAGTTCGTTTCGCTCCAAGTCCCACCGGCAAACTGCACGTGGGCAACGTGCGCACTGCATTGATGAATGTATTGTTTGCGCGCAACCAGGGTGGGCAGGTTCTGCTGCGGATCGACGACACCGATCTGAAGCGCTCGATGAAGGTGTTTGAGGATGCCATCAAGGCGGATCTGACCTGGCTGGGACTTGGTTGGGACGAAACCTTCAACCAGTCAACCCGATTCGACAGGTATGACGCCGCCAAGGCCAAGTTGATAGAGAAAGACCTGCTTTATCCCTGTTACGAAACTGGTGAAGAGCTGGAGCGCAAGCGCAGGATCCAGCGTACCCGGGGCAGACCGCCGGTCTATGACCGCGCGGCGCTGTTGCTAACCGATGAGGACAAGGTCGCGCTGGAAGCGGAAGGCCGCAGGCCGTACTGGCGTTTCAAGCTGTCCGGCGGAAGGATCGAATGGAATGATCTGGTGCGCGGTCCCAGCCATATTGAAACCGGTTCGGTATCCGATCCGGTCCTGATCCGCGCCGACGGCGGTTATCTGTATACCCTGCCCAGCGTGGTTGACGATCTGGATGCCGACATCACTCACATTATCCGTGGCGAGGACCATGTGACCAACTCTGCGGTCCAGATCGAGATATTCGAGGCGCTGGGTGGTAGGGGCGCAGCGCCGGACATGGGCCACACCGCGCTGCTGGTGGGGGCGGATGGCGATAAGCTGTCCAAGCGTCTGGGCGGGTTGTCGATTGAAGAACTGCGTGACCATGACGGGCTTGAAGCCATGGCCGTGGTCTCACTGCTTGCCAAGATTGGCACATCTGATGCGGTGGATGTGTGCGATAATCTGCAGGCGCTCGCAGACGGGTTTGACTTGTCCAGACTGTCCCGAACCCCGGCTCGTTTTGATATTGAAGAACTCAAACGCCTGAACGCCAGGCTGGTCCACACTATGAGTTACGTCGGGATCCAGCCGAGGTTGGCCGCAATGGACGCAGATTGTGGTGAGACCTTCTGGTTGACCGTGCGCCCCAATCTGACAGTGGTAAAGGACGTATTGAACTGGTGGGCCTTGATTGTGGGTCCGGTAACACCGATCATCACCAGGGAAGATCTTGCGTTCATCGCCAAAGCTGCCGGGACGCTGCCCGGAGGCGAGCTGGACTGTGAGACATGGAAGGCTTGGACCGGTGCGCTGTCGGAGATGACCGGTCGCAGGGGCAGGACGCTTTTCAGGCCGCTGCGCCTGGCCTTGACCGGGCAGGAGCATGGTCCAGAGATGGCGGCGCTCCTGCCGTTGATGGGTGCAGACAAAATCAGGCGCCGATTGGGCGGTGAAACTGTCTAGTTACCGTTCTACCTGGGGCGTGTCATCAATTATTTGAACCATATGAATGAACAAGCAAGCAAGGTGTATGGTTCCCAGGAACGCGGCTGCGATTTTGTACGGCACACGACTCATGGAAAATTCGTCCCTGTACTCGGGCCTCACGTTCAATCTGGATGTGGTGTATCGGAGTATGGATGACATCGGCACGCGGTTGATTTGCGTTATGCAAAACCTGCGCAAGCATCTGGCCTTGTTCGAACGCCCGATGAGCCCGGCTCGCCTCCGCAGAACTGAATGCTCTGCAGCTCTCGATCCCGCGCCACAAAGCAACCGACGACAGATACGCCACGCCCGGCCCTGCGCCACGGTTAATGCCAAGCGCATCGTGACCAGCGTGGGCCTGACCTGGAACGAGGCGCCCTTCAAGCAAGATGCCCCCGGAACGCATCCGCAAAACCAGTCGACACAAAGGCTGATCCCCCCCTCGAAAACTCGAAATGATCGCGATCGCAAACAGGCGATGTGGCGCCTTTTTGTGATCCTACACTAATGTTGTCAATCACTTACGATGAAAAATGTCTGAAGTCAGGCAAGCCTTCACTCGAGCTGCCAAGGCGCTCTCATAGAACATGCGCGATGAATTCGGCTCGGTGTTCCATGATCAAAGCACCCGGCTTTGCGTCCCGGCTCGGTTCAGTCGGCGCCCATAATGGCGGCGACCGATGTCGGCATACGGTGTTCGGAACGGGCATCGAGCCCCTCAGACCAACTCGCCCGCAGCCTGTCACGATCCCAACGTATAAACAGTTCCGGCTCAATTGCTTTGATAAGTGGGACTTTTGACCATTCGGGATGGGAAAGCAGATGCGTGATGGTGCAAGCGACTTCGCGTCGTTCACCCACACACTCCCAAGGCTTGGCGCCGGTTAGTCCGGCAATCTCGCGCAGATAGCGCGCATTGTCGGGATCATGCAACGGCTGACCCTGAAACACTTCGGCATGGCGAATCACAGACAGGAAAGGCGCCAAGAGCACGGCGGTGTAGACACATTTGGAGCAACGTCCGCACCAGCGCCGCCCCTCTTCCAGAACGTCAGGACCAGCGAACACAAAATTGCGATTGCAGCTGGCGAAAATATCGAGCGCCCCGGCTGCTTTCGTCGCCAGATAACGCCCTATCCACAATGCACTGACCGGACGCAGAACCGAGAAATACTGTACCGGCGCCCCTGCCGCCATGAACCCATCCCGCAGGGCGTTTTCAAACTCCAGTGATTTGGAGAACTGATGATTCACCGAATACCCATTGGCCTCCATGGTGGGTTCACTGGCGTCGCGCTCATTGGCGAACACAACCCAATCAAGCCCTTTGGCGGCGGCGTAGAGCATCATGAGGCAGGAATTGATTCCAGTGATGGGGATGTGCCCGTTGAGCGCCTCGCCCGAGCGACTGATCTCGATCAATCGTGGATCAATCGTGCGATGCAGCATCGTCACCGGCGTTTCGCTCATGCCTTGCAACCGGGCGCTTACACGCTCTGATAGGACCAAGCTGACATATTCGGGCTCAACGCCAGCGGCCCTGATCACGTTGGCGGCCACATGACTGTCTTTGCCGCCTCCGAAAGCCACTGCCGCTTGCGCGGCGCTTTCCTGAAAAACCGGAAATTTCGCGGCGTCACCCCGAACATCAGCCGCAATGGTGAAACAGGGTGGATAGCCCAGGGCGTTTCGCACATAAAACTCTCCCAGCCCCGGCCCGTAAACGAGTTCAGTCAGATGACGCCCGGATGCGGTCATTGCAAACTCCGGTGCGATGCGTTCCGCTGGCGCCGCCTTGTAATAGCTTGCGCCGATCGGGATGGCGGCCAGACACGCCAGATCGTCACGTAAGCTCGCATCCATTTCACGCAGATTGACCCGGTCAGGAAAGACAACAGTTTCGGTGAAGTCTCCGAACCGGGGCACAGAAAACGTAAAGGCGAAGCCGTTCCTGTGATCAAGAAGACGCGGGGTGCTAAGGCTGAAAATCGTCATGGAAGCTCATGGAAACAGGACCGGCTCAACCCTCTGGCCGGAACACCCGGCTCGACTCACTTCTTTGCAAAAATGTCCGGTGTCTCTCAAGTGGGCGGCGCATTCACATGTCGCCACATGTATAAGGCCAGTGCGGTGCGATGGGGCGCGAAGCGCGCAGCGGTGCGGATAGTCTTGCGACGCTTGGAGGTGAGTTTTTCGAGGGTTCTACGCGCCACCAAATCCCCGTCAGGCCAAATATCGGGCTCTGCAAACCAGAACATGTTCGCCATGTCCGCCGTCCAGCGGCCCACACCCCAGATATCGACCAGGCGAGCAGCGCGCGCCGATGCGTCCAGTTTTCTGAGTTCGCCTTCGTCCAATGCGCCTGCTTTCAGGGCGTCAGCAATGGCGATCAGAGCTTTCACCTTACCGCCCGACAGCCCGCAATCGCGCAAATCTTCAACACGGGACGGACAGAACGCATCCTCGAGCGGAGCGTTCCGGCACGCCGATTCAACTCGGTTCCAGATGGACCGCGCCGCCTTGACGCTTAATTGCTGACCCACCACGACTCGGCACAAATACCGAGCCAAGGGCGCATCAGGCGGGTTATGCTCCGGCAGCGGGCCGCCTGTCTTGATGGCCGAGTGGAGAGCGGGGCCCAACTCTGCAGCAATCGGCAGAAAGCGTGCGTGGATTTTGGCGCCCATGAATTATCAACCCTGCAATTCAGAGTTATGCCCAAAGTCTGGTGATATCCATGATCAGGCGACAGCTTGAAGCTGCTTTATTCCGTCCTTGAAGACAACCCCCTGTATGACCTCTGGCAGACGGCTCGGTTCCGATATCCTGCACCACGTCTTCCTCGCCGACATCATCAATCTGAAAACCATACACAGCGCGCTCTTGCGGCTCAGGCCTTCCCTGGTCTTGCGCGTGCGGTTGCGCACGGTGACGAAGACGCTCTCGATCGGGTTGGTCGTCCTGCTGGGCTTGAAGTGTTCCGCCGGGAAGTCGTAAAAGACCGGGAAGTCGTCGCAATCTTTCACCAGCTTGGCCGCCGCCTTCTCATACTTCACGCCATAGGTCTCGACAAAGAGATCGAGAGCGGCGTTGGCCTCGTCGCGCGTCTGCGCCATCGAGATGTCTTGAAGATCGGCCTTGGCCCTCCCATGAACAGACTTGGGCATCGCACCCAATACGCTTGACGTCTCGTGCACATCGACAGCGCCTCTCGACACCGCCATGATATGTCGCCCAATTCAAAAATTTTACCAACTTTTGGTTATATCTCAAGAGGAATGCGCTGCAACGCCGGGTCTTGCATGATCGAGAGAAACGCTTCAAGCTTGGCTGAACGTGCCCAAAGTGATCGCTTTACGTTGCCGGATACAAAAGATTTTCGGTCCTTGCCGCAACCCCGTCGCGCGCCACGGGAAAGAGAACCTGGATCATCATCCGTAACATTGCAACCCCATTAGAAAATTTTGAAATCAGTGTGAGAGATAAAGTGAACAAGTGGATTTTTATTTTTGGTTCTCCGAGAAGTGGTACAACTTATACGGGAAACTTGTTTGGCAACATTGATAATTCTGTCGTGATTCCTGAGGCGCAATTTTTAGTAAAATTTATCAAATATGTAGATGGAGAAGGAATAGTTCATAACAGAGATAGACTGTATCATGATATTAAAAATGATTTTAGTTTTGTTGCATGGAGCATAGATATAAATG
>RKRX01000232.1 GCA_007571185.1 Oceanicaulis sp. | reverse complement strand
GCCAAAGGCAGGGCCGAAGGGATCGCCGAGGGTACAGCTAAGGGGATTGCCAAAGGCAAGGCCGAAGGCAAGGCCGAAGGCAGGGCCGAAGGTAAGGCCGAAGGTTTGTTCCGCCTGCTGACCCGTCGGTTTGGTCCTTTGCCGCATGAACTGGAACGTCAGCTTGCCGGGGCTTCTGTCACCGAGCTTGATGTATGGCTTGACAATTTTTTGGAGGCGCCTTCGCTTGAGGCCGTATTCGGGCAAGCGCAGACGTGAGCAACACCGGGGGTCGTGCTCATGAAGGAGACCCCGTGCAAGGGGTTGAAGAACTCCAGCCGGCTGAGCTCACAGACCCTGCCTGACGAGACGGCGACGAATTGTGCTGCAAATAAATACTGATTTGAACGCCGAAATCGACGCGCTAATCGATGAGTTTGATGTCCTGGGGGACTGGGAGGAACGTTATCACTATCTCATCGAAATGGGTCAAGCCTTGCCCGATTTCTCCGAGGATGATCGCACTGATGAAACCCGGGTGAAGGGCTGTGTCAGTCGGGTCTGGCTGGTGCTTGATGACGGTGTGAACCGGGTGCTGAAAGTGCGCGGCGATTCCGATGCTCATATCGTCAAGGGGCTGGTGGCGCTCATGATTCGGCTTTACGATGGCCGCTCTCCCCGGGATGCTCTCAGCATTGATCCCAAGAGCGTTCTAGGGCGGATCGGGTTGTCTGAACACCTTTCTCCACAACGTTCCAACGGATTAATCTCCATGGTCAGACGCATCCAGGCTGAAGCACGGTCGCGCCTGTGATGTTCACCCCACGCACGATCCCCGAAAGTCAAGCGGCCATCGCGTTGAGCAGCTCCATGGTCACGACATCGGAGAAAAATAGGACACCAACAGCACAGCAGCCAGCATGATCGCCGTCCACAAGGCCATCAGGCCGGAGGGAAACTCCCGCGACAATGCGCCCGCCGGGTTGAACAGGTTGAACAGACGGGCGCGCAGGCGAGCGACGCCTGCGGTCAGCGCTGTGTTGATCGCATGGACCAACAGCTCGCCCATGGCCTTGCCCCAACGCGCAGCGCCATCGCCCAGGCGGCGATAGAACCAGTCCGCATCCAGGATGGTGTGGTCAGACTTCAGGGGGAAGAGCTTGAAACCAACCGCCAGCGCAAAGACGAATGCCCCGCCTAGCAAAAGCTGGACCTGGCCGAAAACATTGTTGAGTTTATAGGGCTCATAGTCGTCAATCCCAAACGGCAAAAGCTCATAGAGCGCACGGTAATCCACACCTAGATAAACACACAGGAACGCCGCCAACGCCATACCCAGAAGCATGGTTTGCGGAGCTTCCCTGACCTGATGATGGCGCGCTTCGCCAAAGAAAGCACAGTAAACGACTTTCAAAACGCTCAGTTCCATCACCCCGGCCGAAGCATAGACCAGGATGGCGTACGCCAGATCGTTGTGGGCGTAGTGCGCGCCCGACAAAATCAGAGTCTTGGCGACAAAACCTGAAAACAGCGGCACCCCCGCCACCGATAGGGCGCCGATAATGGCGCACACGCCCGTCACCGGCATGGATTTGAACAGACCGCCCAGCTCTGTGGCTTTCACCGTACCGGTGCGATGGAGCACCGCCCCCAGAGTCATGAACATCAGCGCCATATAGATTACGCCCACAAAGGCATTGGCGGCAGCGCCGTTTAACGCCAGCTCATTGCCCAGACCCACGCCCACGACCATGAATCCCAGCTGGTTGATCAACGCATAGGCCAGAGTCTGGCGCAGATCATTGGAGACGAGCGCAAAGACAATCGGGAACACCGCCATCACAAGGCCAATGGCGATCAGAGCGCCTTCACCTGCAAATCCGCGCGCCAGCGCATAAACAGCCAGCTTGGTGGTGAAAGCGGACAAGACCACAGAACCCACGCCCGTCGCCTTGGGATAGGCGTCCGGCAACCACATATGCAATAGTGGAAAGCCCGCCTTGACACCAAACGCCAACAAGAGCATCACGCCAGCGGCGCTGTCCACGCCAATGGCGTCACAGCCCCAAGAACCGGTCTGGCTGGCCCAAACGGCCGCACCGGCCAATAACAACACGCCTGACAGCACCTGAATGGCTAAATAGCGCAGGCCGGCCCGATGCGCCATGGGTGCGCCCGCAGCGAAGATCAGCGGTGCGGAGGCCAGAGCCGTCAATTCCCAGAAGAAAAACAGGGTTAGCAAATCACCGGAGAGCACTGCACCCACCGCCGCACCGGCATATATGAGCGCCGCACCATCGGTCATGCGGTTACGTTCGTGCAGAGCATACACCCCGTTGATGAAAGCGATCAGGATGAAGACCAGCACCCAGATGCGGGACAAGCTGTCAAAACGAAAAGTCTCAAGCTGAAACGGACCCAGATCAATCACGCCATAGACGCCGGTCTCATGTGTGGCGAACCAGGCCAGTAGTGCGAAACACGGGCCAATCAGCATCAACGCCTTGCGCACAGGCGACCAAGGCGCACCCCAGGCCAAAAGACCGGCGACGATTAAAAACCAGGCGGGTGAGACGCCGTTGAGCACGGCCAGGATGTCAGGCATCCTCACCCTCCTCCAAATCCCCTGCGGCGCGCTCATAGAAGTCCGCCGGACGATGCAGCAAACCGGCCAGCAGTCTGGCAAGCGCAATCGCCAGGACGCCGGCGACCAGCGGCAGCACTTCATAAGCGCCGTAGACATCAGGGTATTTCGACAATCCGTTTTTGGACAGGACAGTTTCCAGACCGAAACCCAACACCACCAGCACACCCAGCCCGATGGTCGCCAAGAGTCCTGCATGCGACCTGATCCGCTCTGCAAGCGAACCCGTCGGCGGATTCACGCCCGATTTGATGTCGCGTTGCACGGTCACGGAGCCCTCTGTGTGGTGAAGACAGGTGTTAAAAAGTCAATCAGCGGCCCGATGGCGAAAAACAGCGCCACCGTACCCGCAGCGGTGATCAGCGGCGCGATCCAGGCCAGCGCCGGCAGGTTGCCCGGCTTCATCGGACTGAACCCGGACCCGGGCCTGGAGAAGCCGCGGATGACGATGGGTAACAAATAACCGATATTGAGCAGGGTTGAACCGATCAGCATCAAGGTCATCCAAGGCTGACCGTCATCAGCGGCGCCTTGCATGAGGAAAATTTTGGGCCAGACTCCGCCAAAAGGCGGCACGCCAATGATGGACAACGCACCGATGCCAAAAACGGTGAACGTTATCGGCATGCAACGGCCCAACCCGTTGAGCTGAGAGATCTCCGTCTTCCCAGCGCCGGTGTAGACGCCGCCTGCCGCCATAAACAGTGTAATCTTGCCATAAGCGTGCATGACGATCTGAACCGCCGCGCCCAAAAGCGCCGCCGGACTGGCAAGCATGGCGCCCAGCGTTACATAGGAGAGCTGGGAAACTGTCGAATAGGCCAGTCGAGCCTTAAAATTGTCCTTGGTCATGGCGATCACCGAAGCGATCACGATGGACAGACCCGCGATCCAGGCCAGTATGTCAGCGGCAGGCAGGGTCTGCATGTAATCAACGCCGAAAATGTAGACCACCGTTTTCAGGATTGAGAACACACCTGCCTTCACCACGGCCACCGCATGCAACAGGGCCGACACGGGCGTCGGCGCGACCATGGCGTTGGGCAACCAGGGGTGGACCGGCATCAGTGCAGCCTTGCCTATGCCGAAGGCGAACAAGACCAGCAGGATGGAACCGGCGATCGGCCCTGTTGCACCCGCCAAAATACCGCCCGCCACAAAATCGGTGGAGCCAGTGAATGCATAGACTGCGAACACGGCGGGCAGGAATAAACCGATCGAAGTCGTCAGCAGAATACCTAGATAGATCGAAGCACCACGCCTAGCCTTGGCATCCCCCTTGTGCGCCACCAGCGGATAGGTTGCAAGTGACAGCGCCTCATAGAAAAAGAACAGGGTCAGTAGGTTGCCCGACAGCGCGACGCCCATCGCAGCAGCAATGGAAATCGTGAAGCAGAAATAGAACCGGGTCTGATTCTTCTCATTGTTGCCGCGCATATACGCCGTGGAATACAGTGAGTTTATGATCCACAGACCACTCGCCACCATGGCGAACATGGCGCCCAGCGGTTCGAGTTTGAATTTCAGCTCCAGTCCCGGGGCCAGTTCAAACACTATGATTTCAGGGCGCTGACCCGAAACCTGAACCAGGTAGATCACGACGAGAACTAGCGTCCCAGCCGTGATCAGGGTGGCGGTCTCGCGCATGTCGGGATTGCGCCCCAGGGCAAGCACGCCCACCCCGCCGATGAGAGGCAGGATAAGGGCCAATATCAGGGCCAGTTCGGGGGTCCAGCTCACGAGCCTGTCCCTGCGTTAATCGCGGCCGCCGCTGCGGTCTCGGCTATATCTACCAACGGGGCGGCATGCACGCCGAATACAAGGTTCGCCAGCGCCAGCCCGACCAGAGGAACCAGAATCAGGTATGGCGTTGGTTGCGCCAAGTCACGGCGCCCTTCAGGGATCGGGGTCACCCATAGATTGACCAGGATGCGGTAGCAGTAGAACACCGCCAGCACTGAACTTATCAGAATCGCCGCCACTGCGAATATCCATCCCTGCGCCAGTGCGGCCTGGATCAGATAAAATTTCGAGATGAAGCCCACAGTGAACGGCACACCGATCAACGACAATGCGCCCAGAGTAAAAGCAGACGCCGTCATCGGCATCATCATGCCCAACCCTTTGCAATTCTCAATCCGGCGGACGCCATAACTGATGGCGAACGCACCCAGCGCCATGAACAGTACGCCTTTCATCAGCGCATGATTGATCAGGTGCAGCACACCGGCGCTGACGCCCGCTTGGGAACCCATACCCAAGCCCAGCATCATATAGCCCGCCTGCGCCACCGAAGAATACGCCAGTAATCGGCGCACATCGGTCTGGAACAGAGCCTGAGCAGAGGCGACGATCATGCCCGCAATGGCCAACGGAGTGACCACATAGGTCAGCGCATTAACAACAAAACCACTGTCGATCGCAAACACGTCAAAACTGAACCGGATAATCACATAGAAAGCCACCTTGGTCGCGGTCGTCGCCAGAAACACCGTCACAAAGCTCGGTGCATAGGCATACGCGCCAGGCAACCACAAGTGCAGAGGAAAGAGCGCCGCTTTCAGACCAAGCCCCACGAGGATGAAAGCGAAGCCCATTCTTACGACACGGTCGCCATCCATATCCACAAGCAGGCGGGCCAGGTCAGCCATGTTCAACGTGCCGGTCGCCATGTACAGGAACCCCACGCCAATGACAAAAAATGTCGCCCCGATAGCGCCCATGACCAGATAGTTGAATGCACTCGTCAACGCCCGCCGGTCGCGGTTGGCGCCCATAGCGATGAGCGCATAGGTGGGAATGGAGGAAATCTCTAGAAAAACAAAGAGGTTAAAGGCGTCACCCGTGATCGCCACACCGGCCAGACCCGAAAGACTCACCAGGAAAGCGCTGTAAAATAGAGAACGTTTGTCTGCGTTGATCTCGTTTTCCACACTGGGACGTGCAAAAATTAGCGCCAACACCGCCGCGCCGGTCAGCAGAAGAAGCAACGCCGCGTTGAGCCCGTCCACACGGAATTCGATACCAAAGGGCGGCGGCCAGCCGCCGAGCGCATAACTGATTACTGCGCCATCTGCACGGGTGGCGAGGAACAACTCCACCGCGCACAGCAAAGCGAGCAGTGCGCCGGACAGTGCGATGGCCCAACCCGCACGCCCCGTACGCAAAATTGCGGCGGGCGTGGACAGAATGAGCGGAACCGCAACAAGCAAGACCGGCGCATGGGCCGCAAGCGCGGTTGGGAGCCATTGACCAACCGTCACAACCTAGAAACCCTTTTCCAGCTCAAAAGCGTAATCGGCCTCGGCGATCGCATGATCTTCAATAGCGCCGTAGGCTTCACGAATACGCACAACCAGCGCTAACCCCACCGCCAAGGTCGCCACACCCACGACAATGGCGGTGAGGATCAGCACGTGTGGCAGAGGGTTGGAGTAAACAACTTCAGGATCAATTTTATATCCGACAAGTTCCTTGTAGTCGAAGATAGGCGGGACGCCCCCGAATACCTTTGCAATGGAGATGTAGAGCAGAAACACAGACGTCTGAAAAATCGACAACCCCACCAGACGCTTGATCAGGTTGCCGGTCGCGATGACCGCATACAGACCAACCATCATCAGAATGATGATAACGGCGTAGTTGAAGCGTTCTGCAACAATCTCGATCATGGTTTACCAGTCCCCGTCCGGGATTTCAGGGCTGCGGCCAGAAAAAGCATAAAAGATCGCGATCATCACACAGGTCACTGTCATCAGAACGCCGATCTCCACGGCGATAATGCCGATATGCTGACCGGCGCCGTGAGAGACATCGGGATGAAGCACGGTATATTCAAAAAAATCACCCCCGAAAATCAACGTCACGAACCCCACCGCGGCAAAGATAAATGCGCCCAGCGCCATGCCCACGCGCGCCGCATAGGGTGGGAAAGCCTTCCTGGCGGCGTCCAAGCCATGGATAAGTGCGTACAGGATAATCGAAGACGCCAGCACCACGCCGGCCTGAAATCCGCCCCCCGGCGAGTATTCGCCGTGGAAATGGATGTAAAAACCATAAACAATGATCAGTGGAATCAAGAGCTTGGAGACAACTCGCAAAACAACATGAGGGGTCATGGCCTCGTCCTCCCGTGCTTTTTATCTCCCAGGCCAAGCAGCAGGGCCACGCCTATACCGGCGGCGAACACCACGAAAACCTCACCCATGGTGTCAAAACC
>RKRX01000143.1 GCA_007571185.1 Oceanicaulis sp. | reverse complement strand
GAGGCCTGTTGCTGGGTCTGGCTTGCCGATGCGACTGGGCCAATTGTCGCGGGTCGATTGAGCGCCGAGAACGGCTTTGTCCATTTTAACTATGGTAAAAGTTATCTTGAGCGCGCTGACGCCATTCCGCTTTACCTACCAGAGCTGCCACTCCAGCCAGGCGAGATTCCGCTCCCTGATGGTCTGACTATGCCAAGCAGCTTGCGCGATGCTGCGCCGGACGCATGGGGTCGGCGTGTCATTCTCAATCGCAAGTTTGGCGTTAAAGGCAACGAACTCGATAATCTCGAACTCTCTGAGTTGACCTTCCTCCTGGAGTCAGGGTCAGATCGCATTGGCGCGCTGGATTTCCAGCTCTCGCCGAACGAATATATGCCGCGTTCCCCGGTAAATGCCGCCCTCGAAGACCTGATGGAGGCGGCCAAGCGGGTAGAGAAAGGTCTTCCGCTCTCACCTGAGCTTGATCAGGCATTGTATCACGGCAGCGAGATTGGCGGGGCTCGCCCCAAAGCGCTGATAGAAGATGGCGCCATCAAGTATGTGGCTAAATTCTCGTCATCTTCGGACATCCACAGCGTTGTGAAGGCGGAGTTTGTTGCAATGCGGCTTGCCGCACTTTGTGGCCTCAACGTGGCCCCTGTTTCGCTGGTGAAGGCATCAGGTAAGGATGTGCTGTTGGTGGAGCGTTTCGATCGCGTGAAGGTCCAACAAGGCTGGCGACGCAAAATGATGGTCTCGGCGCTGACAATGCTCGGGCTGGATGAAATGATGGCGCGCTATGCCAGCTATGCCGATCTTGCCGACATCATCCGTTATCGTTTCACTGACCCGAAGAAGACTCTCAAAGAACTCTTCGCTCGTATTGTTTTCAATATTCTCTCTGGAAACACCGACGACCATGCGCGCAACCACGCAGCATTTTGGAATGGCGCTATGCTGACGCTTACGCCTGCCTACGACATCTGCCCTCAAGGACGGGCAGGGCAAGAAGCAACCCAAGCCATGCTGATCACGGGTGGCAACCGCACGAGCCGAATCTCAACCTGCCTTGAGGCATCGCACAACTTCCTGCTATCTCAAGACGAAGCGATGGATATCATCGAAGCGCAGCTGCGGCGCATCTCGGAAAACTGGGCGAATGTGTGTGACGAAGCAAGTCTTTCGATTGCGGAACGCAATTTCTTTTGGGGACGTCAGTTTTTGAACCCCTATGCCTTCACCTTCCTAGAAGGTGAAGCAGACGCTCTAAAGCAACTTTCTGATGAACTTCGGCGGGCTGTTAGCGGACATACTGCCGGTTTACTCACAGCAGGCTTCACAGGTGCTCACAGCAGTGCACGGGGTAACCCCACCTTAACCGCACAGTCCAAATAGGGATTTTACAGATGTCCAGTTCAACACATCAACCCGTGACCGCCCGCCCGATTTTCGACCAGTTTATCCAGGCAGCTGCGGTTGTTCAAGAGCACTGTCGTCGCCGTCCGAACCCATGGCGCGCGTGATCAGGTCGTCGGCGACGTCTTCGAAATAGCTTACGGGCTCCTTGTGTATCTTGGCGAACTCAGGCCAGATCGTCCGATCGAACGCTTGTTCGCGAGCGCGCACCATAATTGTCGTCTGCCGTCGCCGCGTATACCGGTACGGGTGCAGGCCGTGTTTGCGGCAGAGCGCGACGAACAGCCGGACCGATCACGTGTTGTGCAGCGAGAACTTCAGTTCGACTTCGGGATCATGGTCCCCGTCCGAACCGCCTAATCCTGCAGCCGCTCCATCGCAGCAGCCGCCGCGGCCCGCTCTCCCGGACTGGAAACTCTCCACGGAACAGCGCCTCTATCTTGGCGAGTTTCGCCTTGAGCTCTTCGTTGCTGATCATCACTTCCCCCGGTCAAGTCAGGCCAAATAATATCGGTGATGGAGTCAATGGCGGCATGTCCCCCGTGTTCTAAAATGTCCATGTCAGACCAGCCGTCACGGTGCGCCTCGGGAAATTTAGCGTTCGCGTTGCCGTAAAACTCTCTTCAAACGCCAAAGCGCGCGGATTACTGCGGTCCAGCACGTTGGTTACGGCGATGAAGACAAGTGGTTTGGAGTCACCGGGCGCAAATTCTGCCCGGCCGACAAAATTGAGATCCAGACTCTGATAGGTGTCCAAACGAACGTCATTTAGCGGCCCAAAGACCACACGGTCAAATCCCGGTGCTAATGTAGAAGGAACGCGACCAAGTATATCTGTGGTCACGATGCCAGAGCGGATGATGTAAGCAATATTAATTTGACGATTTGATGACCAATTATAGAAAAAATTTGCGCGAATAATAAAAGGTAAATCCGATTCTCCAAGTATTTTTCTTTGAAAATTATTAGTTTGCTGACTAATATGTGTAAACGCTATATTTGCATCAAGTCGTTTTGTAAACTCGATCGCCAGTGACGCTTCTGCGCCGACAGAACGAACGGACTGAAGGTCATCAGCCTGCACCTGATTGGCAAAAACCGCGAGCAAGGCTGTGCCTGCGCTGAATTCTCGGGAAACATCAAGCGCAACCTGATCGATTCGCGTCATCTGGATCGGTCCGTCAGTCGCCAAGCGTGGTCGTTCAGCACCATAATAGCGACCTGCGGCAAACGTGAAGCGCGTACGTCCCGCATCCGGGATCAGGCTTATTCCAGCCTGCGAACCCGTGCCACCGCCATGCACAGGCTGGCGCAAACCGAGGTAAACACTTGTATGATCGCCGAAACGACGGACTGCGTAGGCATAAGCGTAAACGTCAGTTGTGCTTTCCCGACCCATGATGGATACAGACGGTGCGGAGGTATCGAATACGATTGGGTCAAGAGGTTCCTGGCCGTTTGAAACCAATTGTATCGCCTCCATGTCTGCGCCAAAACGCAAGTCTAGGTCAGTACCGACTGGCCCCGACACATCGACTGATGTAAACCAGTAACGGTTGGTGCTGTGGGTTGTCATATTTCCGAAACGTTCACGAGTCTGCGAAAATGTGACAGCCATATCCAGTTTGATTCTGAACGTATCTTGAATGAACCTTGCCGAGCCGAGCGCGTAAAAGCGTTCTCGATGGTTGGTAAAAATGCCCTCAAATCCAAAAAGATTGACAGGATAAGCGCCGTCTTCTCTATCGATTTGCAAAAAGCCTTGCACTGAAAACAGGCTTGAGGACTCTGACTGAGCAAACAACCCCACGCTCTGACTGCGGAAATGATCCAGTGTTTCCTCAAGGCCCGGATTAAGCGCCAAGGCAGGCGCAAGATCGGCTATAGTGGTGAAAGCTTGAACGAAACGTGAGGGCGTAGAACCGATTCGGGTGATTGAAGCGCTGCCGCCAGTGGTGGAAACAAAAGCGGAAGCGCCATCTCGGGCCATTGTGTCGGGTAGAAGACGCACTGCGCCTCCAACGCCTCCGGCGAGAAAAACAGGCGGATTGGAGGGATAGATTTCCACCTCCGCCACAAGGCCCGGGTTAAGGACAGAGCCTGAACGTGTTATCAAATCCACACCAGAGCCGCGTGAAGTCTCATAAAGCGGGATGTCGTTGAAATAGACCCGGTTCGCTGAGGGACGAATGCCGCGCAGCGACAGATCAGCCGATCCTTCCGTGCTGGTGGAAAAAGCAAACGTGTCTACAGCTAGAAGAGGATCGGCGCGCGCCACTGGATTTGTCAAGATGCTGAGCCTGTTCAACGCCCTTGGTGCGAAAACGCGTGATATACGCCGCCCGGTGACAATAATTCGATCTGCGGTAGCCGCCGCTTCAACAGGCCGGAGCGTCAACACCAAGGCGTCCGCGCGCAACTCGGCCATGGTGATGGATGTCTCAGGCAAACCCGGCGCTCGAACAGTGAGATACGCTTCAGAATCAGAGAACTCTGTCTCGCTTAAAGACAAGCGTCCATCCAAATCGGTGAGCCCGACCCGTCGACCATCGCGGCTGTTGATCTCTATCCCGGCAAAAGAAGCTGGACGCCCATCATCAAACACGATCTTTGCTGTTTGTGACTCAACGACGTCTTCGGGCGGGATCGCAAGGGCTTGCGGAGTGAGGAGACAAACGCTGAGTGCAGCGCCGCAGACCAGAGCACGCATTTTCTCTCCTTGCGTCAGAAACGTTCCTTCAGCGCGGCGACCTCAGCGCTATCTGGGAATTTCGCGAGGGCTGCGTCATACAAATCCGCCGCCTCTTGCGTGCGTTCGGTCTCAAGTAGAATTTCCACCAGCAAAACATGCGCCAGATCATGTCCCCAGGTTGGGGCCAGGGGATGGGGAGATTCCGCGGGTATAGCGACAGCTTGACGCAAATAAGTCTCCGCACGCTGACGCCCTCCAAACTCTGGCGGCGTGTTCCAGTCTGACACGGCATTGGCGTAAAGGGCGCGCACATTGTCCGGGGTCAGCGTCAAGGCTTGACCAAGACTGGCGTTAACATCTCCGATCGCGATCATGATTTTCCAGCGTGGAACGAATTGCAGATTAAGCCCGGCAGCCAAGGCAAAAAGCGCATGCGCTTCACCGTCACGCGGCGTGATATCCTTGAGCAGCGATATGGCATTCTGTAGCGGCGGCTCGGGATCATCGATCCGCCCGGCCCGTTGACGCTCGATGGAAAGGCGATAGTAAGCGCAGGCCAGCCAGTATTGACGGTAATATGCAAGCGTTTCAGCACCATCGGGTTCGAAAGCTTCAATATCCGCAATAAGAGCTTCCAATGCTTCTGAACCGGTTTCAGATGTAGCCGCAGCATCAATCCTGCCTTGAAGACCTGTCAACATATCGGGCAGGGCGGCATGGGTGGAAACTGTTTCAGGGCTAGCGGCTAAAGCCGCAGGCGCGCCTACCTCTCCACCGCAGATGATGACAAAGATTGCACTGCCCGCCATGGCGGCAAAACGAGTGAGTGGCAGGGGTGAAAGCATCAGAATCTCCTCCATCTGAATATGCAAAAGCACGCCATCTATGCCGGGAAATCGATACACGTCGTAGAATACAAAAACCCGTGGCTTACCGTGTGAGTGCATGCCTGCGGACGTAATGGCGGGCAATGGCGCTTGTTAGTGACAAATGTCACCAGGCGCCGAGTACGGTGCAGCAGACCAGAGCACGCATCTTCCCTGCTTGCGTCAGAAACGTTCCGTCAGCGCGGCGACCTCAGCGCTATCGGGGAACCGCGCCAGGACTGCGTCATACAAACAAATCCGCCGCCTCTTGCGTACGTTCGGTCTCGAGCAGAACTTCCACCAGCAAAACATGCGCCAGATCATGTCCCCGAGTGTCGTATACCGTAATTGCGCGGCATCACGTCGCATCGCTCTGAAGAACGACGTGTTGGTGCTTGTCTCACTGTGCTTCGGGCGGACTATCCTCGCAACGAGCGCGCAACACCAACTGCGCGCTTTTGAAGTTGGATTTGTCAAGCTCAAGTTCATGGCAGCGGGCGAAATAATCTCGGCCCAGATAGATCGTTGGCGCGTAAGCCGCTCTGCGTCTGTCGTGGTGGACAACCACGACATCGCCATCTTCGGGATCCACGGCCCCGGGTATGCGGCCATCGAGATCAACCTCAATCAACATTTCCTGAACCGGTTGAGACTGAACAACCAGCGGCGGCGACATGCGAAACCGGCGATAGGGGTGTTCATTGCCGAAAAGCCGCGTGAAAGCCTGCACGGAACCACCCTCACCCAACCGCCCGGCGCGCCGCAAATAGAAGACCGCCTTGCGATTGGCGCTGATCGGATCCTGATAAAGCGCTAGTTCGTGATTGAATTCCAGACCGTCATAATCACGCTCGCGTTCAAGCGCTTCGGAGCTTCGTGTGGAGACCAGTTCGCGCCAGTCGCCCGCCTCGGGATCATCCCCCAGCAGCACCCGGAAGACGCGGGCCGGGATCGCGCCAAACGAGATGGCCCCATCGTAATCAGGATGAATATCTTCATCCATAACTATGGCCCATGCCTTCTCCAGCTCAGCGCCCGCGACGGAATACCGGGCACGCACCACTTCCCCACTAACCGTGTAATCTCCATCTTGCACAGACGCCCAAGAAAGCCCGAAGAATAGTTTGGGCAAATCCAGACGATCTGCAACGTCACGATCCAGCACCAGAAAGGAACGCGGGTCCACGAACAGCATCAGATGCAGGGTTTCGTCCTCGATATCCACCTTTATCCCGGCGCTTTCGCGCAAATCCAAGGTCAGGAACCGGTTCTGTTCCGGTGTGGAAACATCCTGTGTTGGCGAAGGAAGCACCAGGTCTGTCGGCAGTGGCAGCGTACAACCGCTTGCCTGTAGATTGACGACTGTCAAGAATAGCAGAAACGATCTTGTGCGAGTTATGTCCACCATTGATGCAGCCCCTCAATCAGCGCATGAGTGCAGCAAGAGCTTCCACTGCTCCTGAACCGGTTGCAAATGCTGCTCTAGCCGCAGCATCAATCCCGCCTTGAAGACCTGTCAACACATCGGGCAGGGCGGCATGGGCGGAAACTGTTTCAGGGGTAGTGGCTGAAGCTGCAGGCGCGCCTATCTTCCCACTGCAGGTGATGACAAAGATTGCGAAAACCGCCATGGTGGCGAAACGGGTGAATGGCAGGGGTGAAAGCATCAGAACCTCCACTTCAGGCTGATCGGGTGAATCGCCGGCGCGACAGAACGAAAAGGGCGGCGCCCATAGCTGCTGCCGCCCAGATTAAGATGAGCAAGAGTGCGGAATAATCTCCCCGCATAAATTGAAGCACGGGCTTCAGAGGGAAAGCGTAACCAACGAAATCTATCCATGAATTGTGTACACTGAGTAGAAAATAAGCATCTGATAAGAACATACCTGTAAAATAA
>RKRX01000175.1 GCA_007571185.1 Oceanicaulis sp. | reverse complement strand
GCATACGCCCCCAATAACGAGCGATATCAGTCTTAATAAATTCCTCAAGTGAGATAGAAGAAGGGAGGTAGCGAAAACGTGATAATCCTGTTGTACACATATTATAGTGGGATAGAAAACGAGTCACGGGTTCACGCACAACAGTAATTCTTTTGTACGAAAAATTTTTTGGACGGTATTCAAAAAAAGGAACATGTCCTGATATAAAACTGCTTCCTTTTTCCATATAGTATTTTACTAGATTCTTTTTGAAATCAAAATTAAATCTATTGTCAAAATGAGATTTTGAATCGTTATCTATTACATTAATATATGCTTGTTCATCTATTGTTTTCATTGTTTCTATAGTAAATAACTGCTTCGATCTAAAAGCGCGAACAAGTGATTTTCCAGAACATTTTGGAATATGATGATTAACAACATGATACTTTGATCCATTTGCTAACTTGGATTTTATTTTTTTCGCCAAAGCAGGGCTAATATTAGGGATATACATTACCATCTCTATTCTGAAGTACAATCCTCGGGTTCCCCGAAGTTACAGGTCGTCGCAAGTTACTGTCGCACACACGGTACACGTCTCTGTCGCTACAAAAGGTGAGAAGGATTCAAATTGAAGAGAATTTTTGCACAAAGAACTCTCAAGATGATCGCACACCTCCTCACCCCTCTGATAGCCACGCTAAGGCCCTATATTGCTCTGAGCAAGACCCGCTTGGAGATTTTAGCAGTCATACTCGTGGATTTGGTTAATGCTCGAACTGTGAACCTCACTCACCCGGCAAGCCCGTTTCTCGGCAAGGCGCAACATAGCTCCAACTATCGACGTTTATAACCGTTTTTTAGTCAGGATAGCAACTCTTCCACTGACCTCGCCTCACGCAGATACGGTGGAGCCAGTGATGAGCGGAACCTGATTTTGGTTCCATCGGGGTCTGACCCGCGATCGCGCACACGCCCCGTCACAACAGGCGCCGAACCGATCCTCGTCATCACACGGCGCTCAGGTAAAAAACCATGCCGCACCAAACGCGGGCGGCCTGTTTCGTCCGGCAGATGGGCATGTTCGGCGATGAACGCCGACACTTCGGCTTGAACCGCCGCGCCGGGCAGATGCTTGGCTCCAGACTCGATCACCTCAGTCAGTGGGTCCGGTGAAAACTCTGATGGCTGTTCGAAGGGTACAACGGTAGATTTGGCCATGGCGGCATATCCCCTTCTTTATGAGAGTCGTCAGCGTCTTCCCGACGCCGCCATGATATGCCGCCCGCTTCAAAATATCACCAACTTTTGATTATATCTCTCGCGCTGGCAAAGCTGTGCAAATGATTTGAGGTCAACCGTTGAGTATGGCGTACGCCGCTCTTGAAACGAGAGGCGAAAACCTCTCACGCCTCGGCGGCGAACGGGTCCAAAACACTCAATGGCAGGATCCAATATGGCGAAGCTTCGCCGTGCGTCGTGCGCCATAACGTCAAAAAGGGGGTAAGTGGTTACGTGAGATCATCCATAACGATCACCTTGCGGTGGCCAGCCATCAGAGGGAGACCAGCTTCAAACCCGTTTTGCAGCCGGTCAGTCCGAATCAGCGCCAGAGCTGAGGTTCCGGCGGTCGAGGTGATGATTCCCACCGGGATTTCGCCAATACTCAGAGGGGCGCCTTGTGCAAGGCCATCACCCTGAATCCGCAGCGTGCGTTTGCGCACGCCGCCTTTGCGATGCATGCGACTGGCGACTTCCTGGCCGACAAAACATCCCTGTTTGTAATCGTTCCCATACAGAGGGTCGTGATTTACATCAGTGGAGAAAGCCAAAGCTGCGTCAGAATCGACGCCGAACTCGGGCACACCCGCAGCAATACGCGCTGCGTTATAGGTCGCCCTGTCAGTAACCGGACCGCCCGCAGGTGCAATGGCGCGCCATCCAAGAACGACGGCTCGCGGATCGGGGCTGGCGCTCAACGCTACGGTTTTCAACGCCTCGATCGGGGAACCCTGTGCTGCGATGACAGCAAGATCAGACCTCGGCTCAATCCGGGCATCGGCGCGCATCCGATAGAGCGTGAAACGCTTGAGAAGCGTGTCCGTTTCACTTGCGGGCGCATCCACATACAGCCCGCCTTCCCCATCATCGAAGAGCATGAAATCAGCCAGGATTTTACCCTGAGGGGTAAGCAGGGCGGAGAACAGGGCCCGCCCTTCACAGACTCCCTCGGGGCCATGTGTAATGACCCGTTGCAGAAAGCCGCGTGCGTCTGCGCCAGTCATGCTGATCACGGCGCGTTGGGGCAAGGCGGTGAGAAAGGTACCGATCATGAGGGCATGAAATGCCACAAGCGTTGCAAGACAGCCATACGATCTCAACACAAGCCAGCTGCGGATTGCGGCCGCTTCCCGCTTTTTTTAAGGCTTCCCGATTCAATCGAGAGCGACAGACAGATCAGCCCACGGTCTGACGCGTTATGTAGCGCTTTGCATGATACACGACGCTGTCGCTACGAGAGACGGAAAAGCCCTCCACACTCAGTGATGAATGTGTCTGGAACGGTTGATTTCTGTGTCAAATACAAGGGAAATTTTCTTTGTGTCGTATACTAGGGGCGTTTTGAATCATGCGCGTGCTTTTCATAACCGCCACCCGTATCGGGGATGCTGTTCTCAGTTCTGGCGTGCTGAACCATCTGATCCGCATTCATCCAGAGGCCCGTTTCACCGTGGCGTGCGGGCCGCTGGCTGCGCCGCTGTTCCGGGCTGCGCCGCGGGTGGATGCGGTGATCGTAATGAGGAAGAAAAAGGCGGGTGGGCACTGGATAGACCTGTGGCGCGCCACGGTGAGCCAGCGCTGGGATTTGGTGGTGGATTTGCGCGGATCGCTTATCAGCAGGTTGCTGCGCGCCCGCAAGCGTGCGGTCAAACGCAAGGAACGTGAGAGCGTGGTCCGTCACAAAGTGGTGGAGGCGGCGGCTGTTCTGGGGCTTGAATCCCCGCCAGACACCACGGTTTGGCTTGATGAACCGGCCCGCGTGCGGGCTGAGGTCGAGTTGGGGTCGTATCCATCGGTTCTGGCGCTCTCTGCTTCGGCCTCCTGGGTGTTTAAGGAATGGGCGCCTGAGCGGTTTTCCGAGCTGGCGCGGCGACTGACGGCTTTGGATGGTTCCCTGCCGGGCGCCTGCATTGCGCTGTTTGGCGGGCCAGGTGATGAAACCACGGCCGCCAAGGTCATTCAAGGGCTTGATGGGCGCGCCGTTGTTGATCTGACCGGAAAGCTTGATCTTGTGGAGGCAGCCGCCTGTCTTCAGCGGGCGCGGCTTTTTGTGGGAAACGATTCGGGTTTGATGCACATTGCCGCCGCCGCACAGACGCCGACGCTGGGGCTGTTCGGACCCACTGATGAGCGCCTTTATGCGCCCTGGGGAGAGGGGACGCAGATCATCCGCGCCGGAGACCGGTTCAAGGACCATGAGCGTGCAGCCCTGGCCGCCAGCCAGACGCAATCGCTGATGGGGACGCTGAAGGTGGCGGCGGTGGAAACCGCCGCCAAGACCTTGCTGGCGGGAACGGCCTGGACGTTCGACTCAGAACGTACAGCCCGTGCATGACTATCTCGCAGTCCAACCGCCATCCACAGTGATGGCGTGGCCGTTCACATTGCCGCCGTCGCTGCTGACCAGATAGAGAAGTGCGCCAATGAGCTGATCATAGGTGATGAACGTTCTGGTGGGTTGAGCGCTCAGCAACACATCCCGCACCACGTCTTCTTCGGATATGCCGCGCACCCTGGCGGTGTCGGCAATCTGGTTTTCAACCAGCGGAGTCTTCACATAACCGGGATTGATGCAGTTTGCGGTAATGCCATTTTCAGCGACTTCCAGCGCCACGGTCTTGGTCAGGCCCAGCACGCCATGTTTGGCGGCCACATAGGCGGCTTTGAATGGGCTTGCGCGCAGGGCGTGAACAGAAGCAATGTTGATGATACGGCCGTACCTTTGCGCTTTCATCACGGGCGCAGCGTGTTTGATGGTGTGGAAAGCGCTGGTGAGGTTGATGCCGATAATGGCGTCCCATTTGTCGGCGGGAAACGCGTCCACCGGGCTTACGTGCTGGATGCCGGCATTGTTGATCAGAATGTCCAGCCGCCCCAACTCATGCGCTGCGAAAGCGATCAGATCTTCGATCTCATCGGGTTTGAGCATGTTGGCGGGATGGTAGAACGCTTTGATGCCGTACTGTTCGGCCAAACGGGCGCGCAGGGTTTCAATGTCGCTCGCATCGCCCAGGCCGTTCAGAACAATATGCGCGCCGTTCTTCGCCAACCCTTCAGCCAAGGCGGCGCCAATACCGGAAGTGGATCCCGTGATTACGGCGGCCTGGCCGCTCAGATCAACGCGAACGCTGTTCATCCTGCCAGTCCTGTCAATGTTTCTTTTCCGGTTGCGGGCGTGTGAAAAGCAGTCTGTCGGGTGTGGAGCCCTTCGGTTCATGGCGATAGCCGCCCACATTAAACCGAGTCAGGAAAGACGGGTTTTCCAGGCGGTTTTCGATAATCCAGCGCGCCATCATGCCACGGGCTTTCTTGGCGTAAACCATCAGGGCGCGCAGCCGGCCGTCTTTTTCTTCCTTGAAATCGACGGTGATCACATCTGCATCAATGGAATCGAGCCTTGCGGCCTTGGAGTATTCGTTGGAGGCGAGGTTCACAATGGTGCGTGAAGGGTGTCCGTTCAGCTCAGACCTGAGCAGATCGGCAATATCATCACCCCAGAATTCGTACAGATTACCGCCATGGGGGGTGTTCAACCGGGCGCCCATCTCAAGGCGATAGGGCTGTATGGCGTCCAGCGGGCGTAACACGCCATACAGACCCGACAGGATACGCAGGCGGGACTGAGCCCAGACCAAATCTTCGGCTTTCAGGGAAGGCGCATCCAGTCCTGAATACACCTCGCCATTGAACGCCATGGCGGCGGGGCGACCCTCATCACTGGCGGGATCAAACGCCCTGAACCGTTCACGGTTGAGATCGGCCAGGTCGTCGCTGAGCTTCATCAGCGCCTGGATGTCGCTGGTGGTCAGCTTTGCTGTGATTTCAGCCAGTTCCGCTGTACGCGCCATCAACGCGGGACGGGTGGTCTTCGGCGCTTGACCGCGATCTGAGAAATCGAGCTTTTTGGCGGGGGAAAGCAGAATCAGCATGGGCGTCTCCGTAACATGTACAGACAAATATGGTGTGGCGTGCCCGCGCGCCACAAGTTTACCGTGTTTGGTTACACAGGCTCAATCTTCACCTAACAGCACACGCGGGTTCATCACTCCGTTGGGATCGAGTGCAGACTTGATGGCGCGCATCACCTGCACATGGACGGGTTTACGGCGCGCCAGTTCGCGGCGCTTGAGAATGCCTACCCCATGCTCGGCTGAGATGGAGCCGCCATGTTTATCCACCAGGTCATAAATGGCTTCTGTAACTGCAGCAGCGGCCGCCACAAAGTTTTCTCCCGCTCCCGGTTCCTCGCGTGTGACGTTAAAGTGTATATTGCCGTCGCCCACATGCCCAAAGGCGATGATGAAAGCATTTTCCAGCATGGATTCGACGGTGCGGGTAGCCTCTTCCATAAAGACGGATATGTGTGAGACCGGCACGGAGATATCGTGTTTGACAGCTTTTCCATGGGTTCTTTCGGCTTCAGGAATGCTTTCTCGCAGAGTCCAGAACGCTTTTGCCTGAGCCTGAGTCTGCGCCAAGGCGGCGTCACCGATCAGGCCGTGTTCAAATGCTGTTCCGAGCGTTTTTTCCATGATCGGTTGGGCCCGATCGGGTTCAGCGCTGACCAGTTCAATAAGCACGGTCCATGCCTGATCGATTTTTATCGGATGACGCGCATCCGGCAAATGCGCCACCGCCAGATTCAATCCCGATCGGGACATGAGTTCAAACGCCGCCACGCCGCCGCCGGTCTTGTTTTTGACGTGGGTGAGCAGTTCCACGGCTTTGGCGGGGCTGTCCACAGCGGCAAGGGCCACAGCGGTGGAGGCGGGGCGCGGGAACAATTTCACAGTGGCGGCGGTGACGACGCCCAGCGTGCCTTCTGCGCCAATGAACAATTGTTTGAGATCATAACCGGTATTGTCCTTGCGCAACCCTTTGAGATCAGAGAGCACACGTCCATCCGGCAGTACGACTTGCAGTCCCAGCACCAGATCACGCATCATGCCATAGCGCAACACGTGTACGCCTCCGGCGTTGGTAGAGATCAACCCGCCTATCATGGCCGAACCTTGTGCGCCTAGGGAGAGGGGGAAGAGCTTGCCCTGCTCGATGGCGGTGTTCTGGACCGTTTCCACGATGACGCCAGCTTCACAGGTCAGAGACTCATTGGTTGCGTCAATCTTCCCGATAGCGTTCATGCGCTTAAGCGACAGCACCACTTCGCCCTGGGGTATGGAACCGCCCACAAGGCTGGTGTTGCCGCTTTGCGGGGTGATCGCCACATTGTCCCTGTTGCACAGGCTGAGAATCCGCGAAACCTCGTCAGTCGTCGCCGGTTTCAACAGCAATGGCGTCACGCCCCGATAGCGGTTACGCCAATCGCGGACATGCGGGGCGAGTTCATCGGGGTCTTCACTCCAGGATCTGGGATCCAGAGTGGTTTTCAGCGCGGTCAGGGTCTCGGTGCTCATAACGTCAGTGTGCAGATGCAGTATTCGTTTGAACAGGGGGCGCCCACTTGCTCTCGGTTTAGTCGGTTTGCTGTCGGTCTGGCATAGGATCTGAAGGGCGGCGTCCGCTGGATTTCCGGCTCCGGTTTCGCCAGTGTGGCGCCCATGTCTGACCCTCACAAAGACTGGCCCGCCCGCCAACCGTCATGACG
>RKRX01000089.1 GCA_007571185.1 Oceanicaulis sp. | reverse complement strand
CATTGAAAACATCCCGATGAGCTTTTTCCATCTCATCAAACAGGACCACCTGATAGGGCCTGCGGCGCACGCTCTCGGTCAGAGAACCTCCTTCATCATACCCCACATAGCCCGGGGGGGCGCCGATCAAACGGGCGACCGAGTGCTTTTCCATATACTCAGACATGTCCATGCGCGTGATCGCGGTCTCATCGTCAAACAGGAACTCAGCCAGAGCCTTGGTCAGCTCGGTCTTGCCCACACCGGTGGGACCCAGGAATAGGAAAGAACCGATGGGACGGCCAGGATCTTTCAAGCCCGCACGCGAGCGGCGCACAGCGTCGGAAACCGCTGTCAGCGCTTCATCCTGCCCCACAACGCGCTTGCGCAACCCGTCTTCCATGGACAGCAGCTTTTCACGTTCGCCTTCAAGCATCCTGTCCACCGGCACACCGGTCCAGCGGCTGACCACGGCCGCGATCTGCTCTTCATCCATCACTTCCTTGACCAGAGCGGCGTCACCGGCCACACGGTCAGCATCCGCCTCGGCGTCGCCCAGCTGTTTTTCCAATTGCGGGATTTGACCGTATTTCAGCTCGGACGCCCGACCCAGATCCCCGCGGCGTTCCGCATCAGCCAGTTCGGCGCGCAATCGATCCAACCGTTCCTTCACTTCAGTGGCCGAGGCCAACTTGTCCTTTTCCGCGCGCCAAGCTGCGGTCAGTTCGGCTGAACGGTCTTCCAGCCCGGCTAATTCCCTGTACAAGGCGTCTAGGCGCTGTCTGGATGCGTCATCGTCTTCCTTTTTCAGCGCTTCAGCTTCGATCTTGAGCTGAATGATCCGGCGATCAAGTTCGTCAAGCTCTTCGGGTTTGGAATCGACCTGCATGCGCAGACGCGCCGAAGCCTCATCCATCAGGTCAATGGCCTTGTCAGGCAGGAACCGGTCAGTAATGTAGCGATTGGAAAGCGTGGCGGCCGCCACAATGGCGCCATCGGCAATGCGCACCCCGTGGTGCACCTCGTACTTCTCCTTCAGCCCGCGCAGAATCGACACGGTATCTTCCACGCTAGGCTCCGCTATGAAGACCGGTTGGAAACGCCGCGCCAGAGCGGCGTCTTTTTCCACATGGCGGCGATATTCGTCCAGCGTGGTCGCGCCCACGCAGTGCAGTTCACCACGCGCCAGCGCCGGCTTGAGCAGGTTGGAAGCATCCATTGCGCCATCAGTCTTGCCCGCGCCCACCAAGGTGTGCATCTCGTCAATGAACAGGATGATCCGCCCGTCAGCGGACTCCACCTCGTTCAGAACCGATTTTAGTCGTTCTTCAAATTCACCGCGATACTTCGCTCCAGCGATCAGCGCCCCCATGTCCAGCGCCAGCAGTTTCTTGTCCTTGAGGCTTTCGGGCACGTCGCCATTGACGATGCGTAGGGCCAGACCTTCTGCGATAGCGGTCTTTCCGACACCCGGTTCACCGATCAGCACGGGATTGTTCTTGGTTCGGCGCGAGAGCACTTGCACCGCCCGGCGGATTTCCTCGTCCCGACCGATGACCGGGTCGAGCTTGCCCTGACGCGCTGTTTCGGTCAGGTCGCGAGCATATTTTTTCAACGCTTCATAGCTATCTTCGGCAGACTGGCTGTCTGCGGTTCGTCCCTGGCGCAGATCATTGACAGCCGCATTCAGCGCCCGGGACGTCACCCCGGCCTGTTTGAGAATATCCGCCGCTTTCTGGCTCTTCACCAGGCACAGCGCTTGGAGAATGCGCTCGGCAGTCACATACCGGTCACCCGCCTTTTCCGCAACGTCTTGCGCAGCGGCGAACACTTCGCCGGTCCTGGACCCCAGATATAATTGTCCATCACCCTCGACCCTGGTCAGAGCGTCCAGCGCCCGCCCGGTCAGGTCCGCCGCCACATCAGGGCGCCCGCCCGCAGACTGAATCAGATTGGCAGCAAGGCCCGACTCATCGTCAAGAAGCGCCCTGAGCACATGCTCGGGCGCGATATGCTGGTTCTTGTTCCTGCGGGCGCAACTTTGGGCCGACTGCAATACATCGCGGGCGCGATCGGTAAATTTTTCTATGTTCATGGTCACATGTCTCCTGACGCTTCAGCGAAACAGGCAGCGTTTGAGAATCCTGCCGGAAGCATTCTGGGCCGCCTCGTTGGCATTCGACGTAAGTGTTGCAAATGCGCCACACAAGGGAACCCGCTGCAGAAACACCCCACTTCCAGTCCGAAGTGCAACACTGTGTTGTTTCAGTGGTGGAGCGGGTGGCGGAAACAGCTTTGGTCTCTCTTAATCGGAGCGTATCGGGGCTTTAAGAGCTTCTCAAAGTCCCATGAAGGACTTTGTGCGTCCGCCGGGGCGGAGCGAGGGCGTAGCCCGACCGAAGCCCCAGCGGACGCGCGCGGAAAATCCCATTGCTTGTGCTCACAGGGGCGGGCAGCTTCACGGAGGCTGTGCCCTGTAGAAGATCTCGGCTGGCGTGCGGTAGCCAAGCACCTTGCGCGGACGCCCGTTCAACCGATCCTGGACCGCTCGTACGTCCGCGTCCGTCACTTGGACACCTCTAAAAACCTCCACTTCAGGTGAGTGGTTAATGTGGGCTCCCCGCTAGGCCTTTGTTTTTCTGGCCTCCAACCCTCAAAATGGACGAGCATTGGGTGTAAATGCTGGGTTTTTAGGGGTGTCCAAACCGGCGCCTTTCGGGAAGTAACCCCGCACTAGCCCGTTTGTGTGCTCATTGAGACCCCGTTCCCACGAGTGATACGGACGGGTGAAATAAAATTCCGAACTGAGCCCGAAGACACCCAGGGCATGGTCGGCAAACTCCTTGCCGTTGTCCGAGGTGATCGTGTGCACCTTGGCGCAAAGTGGGCGCAGGAGCCTAATCATCGCTTTGCTCACCGCCTTGGCTGTCTTGCGTTCAACCCGCGCCAGCAGCGCCAGCTTCGAGGCGCGATCAACCAACGAGATAACGGCCCCGCAGCGCCCCTCGCCGACGATCGTGTCAGCCTCGAAAGGCCCCTACGCGCCTCTTCTCCTCCACCACAGCAGGACGCCCGGAAATGTCCGCCCGGTCACGGATGTGCCCGCGCCCTGCATGCTTTGAGCTCTTCCAGTTCGGGCTCGATCCCCGACGCCGTAAGATCAGCCGTATCCCTGCGAAAAGCGGCCTTAAGGTCTGCTTGTATGGTGTCCACCTTCCCTTCCAGCCGAACGAACTCGACCTCCAGCTTGCACGGCCTGTCGTTCTCGTTTGACAGGCCCTAGCACAGCAGCAACTCCGCCCCTGATCAATCCCTTCGCATTCCGCTCCATGAGAGCGACCGCAACCACGCTCTTTCCTTGCGAGAAACAATATGCAGGCCCAGCGGCGCGACCATTGCGACACTACTGAGATTGAATCAGAGACGACAGGTATGCGCCATGAAATCCCAGTAACGCAACCATAACGCCATTGTCGGCAACACACGCAAGATGATTCAGCATCGGAATTGCAAAGTGCCTCCGGTCTGAGGCCTCAAGCCGCTCGACCTTATGGGCCTTCCTTGGCGCGTCGCCCTTGCCCTACAGGAGGACGGCTGGTTCCTTCGCTCTCATATCACTTGGATCAAGACTGCCGCCATGCCGGAGAGCATGAAAAACCGGCTTACGCGGTCCACCGAAGATATTTTCTTGCTATCGGCCTCGCCCAAGTATTTCTACAACTTAGACGGGGTCCGTCAGGATTCCGGCGCCAACCTTCGGGATTACTGGATCATCGGCCCGGACGGCAACAAAGCGGGCCATCCGGCAGCGTTCCCGCGCGAGCTTGCACGGCGCTGCATCCTGCTTGGCTCCCAGCGCGGTGATACGGTGCTAGACCCGTTTGGAGGTTGCGGAACGACAGGGATTGTTGCCAGGAGTTTGGGGCGCGATGCCGTTCTGGTGGAGCTCTCGGAAAAGTGGAGTGATGTCATCGAGAGCCGAGTCAATGGCGCGTAAGGTCGGCTCGAAGGCGCGCATCCTCAACTATTTTCTAACTGACCCTGGCAAGGTCCTCCAGTCGCGGGACATTCAAGACGCAAGCGGTGGCGCGGTCGAATGGACGCGACGCTTGCGCGAATTGCGCTCGGCAGGTTGGCGCATTCTCACCAACAACGACCGGGGCGATCAAGCCGGGAGAGTATGTCCTAGAAGACCCGACGCCGCCGAAAGAATATCGCTTCGAGCGCCCCATATCCAAGCGGTTGTGCGCGCAAGTGCTGGAGCGCAACGGCTACACCTGCCAAATGTGCGGGATCGGCGCGAGCAATCTGACAGAAGACGGCCGCAAGGCGCGGTTGCGTGTCGGGCATATCGTGGACCGCTCGCATGACGGCAAGAACGAATTGTCAAACCTTCGCGCCTTGTGCATGGACTGCAATCAAGGTGCAAAGAACCTTGTCCAACAACTGCCGACTTGGACCTGGCTGCTGGCGCAATTGCGCCGCGCCACAATCGACGACCAACGGGTGGCGATTGACTGGCTCAAGAGCAAATTCGGGGGGACACGCCATGACGGCAGAGCGGCAGACGGTGCGGATGAAGCCGACGGGTTATCAGTCGAGCTTGAGGAGACGATTCCGCAGCACGGGGAAGTGACTTTCGCATATAATTCCCTTTGCAAACCGGTTTGGATGCGGTCGTTCCGGGCGATGGTCTTCCAAATCCCGGCGCGGGTGGATACGATCGGGCCAACTCCCCGTAGCTCAGCAGGATAGAGCATCAGATTCCTAATCTGAGGGTCGCTGGTTCGAATCCAGCCGGGGAGGCCAGCGTTCGCCGGCGTGCGGGGCGCCGGTCTTCAGTGCGATCACCCCGCATTGCCCGCCGAAATGACCCGCGTGTCCATCCCGGGCGGCGCGCCGACAGGAATAGAACCGGTCCGCCCGTGCAAAAGTACAGGCTTTCAGCCAATGGATCGCCGCGTCTTGAAGCCCTGCCGTCTGTAATTGCCGCCGTACGCCTTCAGACACATTCAGCCCCGCCCCGCCTGCGTCATCACGCGGCAGCGCCAGTGTTTCATCCATCGTGCCAAACAGCGCCTCGAACTGTTCCAGCACTTCAGGCCCCACCCGGTAATCCGGGGCGCTGATCGCCGGGCCGATGGCCGCCTGCATGACTTCGGGGCGGCTCCCATAGGCCGCCGCCATGGCCCGCAGCGTGGCGGGAATGATCCCGGCGACCACGCCTCGCCAGCCCGCATGGATGGCGCCGATAGCCCGGTGTTCGCCGTCAAACAGAAGAACCGGCGTGCAGTCAGCAGTTTGCACGCACAGGGCCAAGCCGGGCTGGTCGGTGATGAGAGCGTCGCCTTCCTCCACGGCGCCGTCATCAGGCGCCCGCTCCACCCGAAATACGCGCCGGCCATGAACCTGGTTGAGGAAAACCAATCTCACACCACCAAGGGCGCTGGCCAGACGCGCCCGGTTTTCCGCCACACGGGACCAGGCGTCCCCGCGCGACCAGGACAGATTCAGCCCGGCATAAAGGCCTTTGCTGACCCCGCCCTTGCGGGTGGTGAAACCATGGATGACGCATGCGTCCCCGAATCCGTCCGCTGTCAGAATGTCAAGCACGTTCAACGCTCCATCTCAGGCAGGAAACCAGGTCGGTCACATCCCAGGTCATAGGCGGCGCGCGCCTGCGCCACATCCGCCAAAACCTGTTCAAACACACGCCAGTCATCATGTGCGGCTATGGGCGCCCAGATCGCCTCAACCTGTTCGATGACCATGTGAACCGGGCCGGAGCGGGCGAAATACGGATGATCAAGACGTTCGGGGCGCACCGGCGCTCGGGCGCACAGGGCCTCAATGACCGGTTTGAACGACGCCTGCCGGTAAAACCTCGCCCGGGGGCCTTCCATGGCCCGGTGCGCGGATGCCTGCCCCCCGAACCAGTCAAAGAATATCGCTTCATAGGGCGCTCGGGTCGCCTGACCGGCATTCAACAGGGCGCTGACCAACACGCCGTCACTGTCATCGCCTATCGTCTCCAGACCCAGACGGTCGTGGAATGCTTGGCGAACCGCGTGTGTATAGTGATAAGGGAAAGTTTGCAGCGCCCTGATCAACCCTTCCCGCTCACCCGCAAGGCCGAGCGCGGCGCCAAACTGTTGCAAGGCCCAGAATACGCTTTCAGGCTGACGGCCAAAAGCATAAAGCCCCTGTGCGTCAAAATAGGCGGCGGTGAAATCAGGATCGAAAAACGGCAGAAAGCGCCAGGGGCCATAATCAAAGCTTTCACCGGTGACCACCAGATTGTCAGTGTTGAGCACGCCATGGACAAACCCCGCAGCCATCCACTGCGCCGCAAGGTCCGCTGATCGCCGGACCGCCGCTTGCAACAGGGCGGACGCCCGATCCCCTTCATACCCGGCAGCTTCGGGTACAAGCGTTGCAATCGCATACGTCACAAGCGCCTCAATAAGATCGGCGCGTTCATGATAGGCATGGCGCTGGAATACGCCGAACCGCAAATGGGAATGCTGTAACCGGGTCATCACCGCTGAGCGGGTGGGCGAGGGTTCATCGCTGCGATACAGCTGTTCGCCGGTTTCATAGACAGAAAACACTTTGGACGTGTACACGCCCAGCGCTTCGAGCATTTCGGCGGCAAGCACCTCACGCACCGCGCCCTTCAGCGTCAGTCGTCCATCCCCGGAACGGGAATATGGCGTCTGGCCCGAACCCTTGGAGCCCAAATCAAGAAGGCGACCGGCGCTATCGCGAAGCTGAGCAAACAGAAAGCCGCGACCATCGCCGATCTGGGGATTGTAGACCCGGAATTGATGGCCGTGATAGCGAATGGCCCGCGGCGCGTCCTGATTGTGCGGCAAGGGATCGAATGTGTGGAAACAAGCCTGGCGTTCATTGTCCGTCAACGCGCCCAGACCCACCGCCCGAGC
>RKRX01000204.1 GCA_007571185.1 Oceanicaulis sp. | reverse complement strand
CGCCGAGGCCTGCTCAGGGTCCGACAACAGCGCGCGGACAAACCGGTCATGGTGATTAGAGATCGCCCGCTTTGTGGCGTCTTTTCCGCCTTGCGCGTGGGGAACACGGTTTTTCTTGTTTTTGCCTGTCATTCAGTTCGCCTTTGGGTCTCTGCGGTCTAAGAGCCCGGCGGCTCGGTCACTTTTCGGGGCGTGTACTGTGACCACGCACCTCGGAATTCCCAGACTCAAATAGCTTGCCTGAAAATGTTCCGGTTTTTGAGGCTCGCCGCCTCATAAAATCCGGTTATGGTGGGCGCGACAAGATTCGAACTTGTGACCCCTACGATGTCAACGTAGTGCTCTGACCAACTGAGCTACGCGCCCGCGCAAGGCCGACGGCGCCAGCATTCTGCGAGGGGAGCACTCTGGGGCGCCCGGCCTTCCTCTGTCAATCACTCTGGCTGTGTCTTGCTGATGTGCTTGAAGTGTTCCGCCGGGAAGTCGTAAAAGGTTGGCAACTCCTCGCGATCTTTCACCAGCTTGGCCGCCGCCTTCTCGTACTTCACGCCACAGGTCTCGTTGAGGAAATCGAGAGCGGCGTTGGCCTCATCCTGTGTCTGTGCCATCCAGATGTCTTGAAGATCGGCCTTGGCCACTCTCATGAACAGACTTGGGCATCGCACCCAACACGTTTGACGTCTTGTGCACCCAGCAGCGTTGCTCGCGCGTGTCAGGGTAGACATCGCGCCGCGCCGCCCAGAACCCCAGCGCCCTGTCGCCGGCGGCCAGTGCCGGTGGCTCGCTCAGGCCCCAGCTCTTGAGCTCCTCGAGCAGGTCGAGCCAGCTGTCGGCGTTTTCCCGAAGCCTGTCCTCGATCGCTCGCACATCCTTCTCGCCGTGTTCATCAACACCGATAACCACCAGCATACGCTGCCGATCGCTGTCCATGCGCCGCGTAAGGTGCACCCCGTCAATTATATCTCGTAAAAATCGGGTGCCCAACGCCTTGGACGCACGTGCGCGATCGGCAGACGTCTTGCCGTTGTCTGATGTGATGGCATGCACCTTAGTCGGCGTTGATCCCAGCAACGTGATCGTCGCAGTATCGAGGTTGTGATCCTGTTTGCCTAAACGATCAACTCTACCGGCGTCAGTCAGATTGTATGCGTCACTCGCTACCGGGAGACGGTGAAGGCGAGGGAGGCCCGTACCGAACGGCCTACTATTAGCGATTAGCGATGCTGCATTGACATCGTAGGGGTCACAAGTTCGAATCTTGTCGCGTCCGCCATCATTTGGGCTTTGCAGCCAGAGATCACAGAACGCCGGGGCGTGGCACGGGAGTGATTCGTTGACCTGATCCCTGAGTTCATCCGATATCGCATCAATTCGCGCAGTTGTTGCATTTCTGTCACGTTTGGGGAGTTAAGCGCATACCGACGCACTTTTCGGGGTTGCGTGTTTGGCGCAGGGCATGTATGCGTTTGGAACGTATCGCCAGATGGAGCGGGTCAGGGCCGGTGCTTTTATCGGGCTGTGTGTCGCGCTTCAATTTTCAGAGCATAGACATGAGGATGGTAGTAGCCATGATCACGCTTCACACGGAATGTTTAATAAAGGGAGCCCTGCTCCGTTCGGCTGTGTTAGCAGGTATTGCGGCGTTCAGCATGGCTGGTGCGCCTGTTTTTGCTCAGGAACAGGAGAGCGATGAAGCTGTCGAAACCGAAGAAGAGGATGATGAGGCGGAAACTATTGACCGGATCGTTGTTACAGGTTCGCGCATCGCGCGTGACGTGACGAATGCGCCCACGCCCTTGATTCAGCTTACCGCCGAGGACGTTCAGATGTCCGGCGAGGCGAACATCGTTGACTTCCTGGCTGATGTGCCTGCCCTTCAGAATTCGGTTGTGCCCGAGGATACGACAGGTGCAAATTTGAACGATGGCGGTCTGTCCCTTCTAAATCTGCGCGCCTTGGGCTCTCAACGTACACTGGTTCTGGTGGATGGTCGTCGTCATGTGGGTTCATCGCCGGGGTCTTTGTCCGTGGACGTGGACACTATTCCGTCGCTTCTTCTTGAACGTGTTGAAATCGTTACCGGCGGCAACTCAGCTTTGTATGGCGCTGATGCTGTTTCGGGTGTGGTCAACTTTATTCTGCGTGACGATTTTGACGGTTTGGAAGTTGATACGGCGCTGGGCCAGATCAACCAGGATGGCCAGCTCAACACCCGTTTTTCCGCTTTGTGGGGGGCGAATATTGATAACCGTCTAAATGTGTACAGCTTTGGTGAGTACACCAAGAGTGAAGAGGTGATGGATTTCGATATAGATTGGCGCCGGGCTTCCTGGGGGCTGCTCGGCGCGGATTCAGACCCGTTGGCGAACCGGGATGACGGTGTGCCCGATAGCATCCTCGTGTCTGGTTGGCGTGACGCCTTTTTCGCTCGTGGCGGGTTGATGATCTTATCAGGTGGCGTGCCGGGTTCGCCGACCAGCGATCCCGACTCTCCGTTCTCTGCGTGCCCTGCGGGCTTCTTCATCAACCCTGCCTGCCGACCGGTTCGTGCTGACAGCGGCAAGGTGTTTGTCTTCAACGCTGATGGTTCTGTTCGGCCGTTTGATTTCGGCTTTATGCAGGACGGCAATGGTTTGTCACGCCGAATCAGTGTGGGTGGTGACGGCCTGAACTCCGGCACCGAATTTGGGCGGAGTTCGCGCCTTCCGCGGTCCGAGTCCTACCGCTTCCAGGGCGGGTTTGATCTTGAATTAAGCCCTTACGCAAACGTCTTCGGTGAAGTCAAGTATGTTGAAGAAGAGACCTTCGACACGGGACAGCCGACTTTTTGGCAAATGATGCTGTGGGAAGGGCCTTCTCTTTACTTTAGTGGGTCGACATTCGTTTTAAACTACACAGATCATGCTTTTGCTCAGCAGAGTGGTGCAGCAGCGCTGATTGATGGCAATATTCGCACGCTCTACGGCCCGCCCACTGAAACTGCTTCTAGTCCGGTGCTGGGCACTATAGCTGATCGTCGCGCCTATTTCGGCATGTTTGGGCCGTCGAGATCGCAACTGAATAATCGGGCGTTGGCCCGCTTCGTTGTGGGTGCCGACGGGGTCGCCCCGGACTTTTCTTTTCTGAGCAACATTGCTTGGGAGGTAAGTTATACTTGGGGTCAGATGAACAACTCGAACCTGGAGGCGGGTACCGATATTGATCGCTTCAAGTTTGCAGCTGACGCCGTGTTGGACAGCGCCGGAAACGTTGTCTGCCGCGTTCAGTTGGACAGACCAGGTTCAACCGACCCTGCCGTCACCGGTTGTGTCCCAATCAATATTTTCGGCTCTGATTACCGTACCGACGCCGATCATCCCGAAGCTACAGGCGGCGGTGATCGTGACGGCCTGACTGCGGCTCAGTTCGACTATGTGCAGGCCGCTATTGAGGTGACGGATACCAATAGTCAGCAAAACTTCCTGGGTTTTGCATCGGCGGAGACATTCGATTTCTGGGGTGCGGGCACCATCGGGGTGGCTCTGGGGTATGAGTTCCGGCATGAAGAAACCGAAGGCACAGGTCGTGACCGCGACACCGCAGGTCGCAATCTATTTCTGAACACTGGTCCTGACTTCCCTAAAGCAAGTTACCAGGCTGATGAGTTGTTTGCAGAAATGCGCGTGCCTTTGTTGAGCAATCAGCTTTGGATCGACGCTGCGGAGATTAGCGGTGCGTTTCGCTATTCTGACTATACGACGGTTGGCGAAGTCGAGACTCTGAGCTTCCAAGGTTTGGTGCGCCCGGTAGAAGATATTCTTCTGCGTATGACCTACAGCGAGGCCACCCGTATTCCGAATCTGGGCGAAAACTTCAGGCCGCCGATTCAAACCTTCGGCAACGGCCTGATTGACCCCTGTAACGCTGATTTCATCCGTGCTGTGGCCAGTGCAGAGAATCGCCAACAATTACGAGCCAACTGCGTAGCGACCCTGCCAGCTGGTTACGACCCGGGCGATGACACGCCGAGCACCGGTTCGCTCATCACATACACATCTGGCATCCCGGGTTTCAACTCTGGAAATCCAAATCTGATGCCAGAAGATTCCACATCCTATACTTTCGGTGTAGCCTACACGCCGAGCCTCCTGCCGGACTTTTCCTTCACCGCTGATTATTTCGATATCGAAATAAACAATGTGATTGCGGCGGTCTCGATTCAGCAGGCGCTGTACCAGTGTGTCGGGTTATCTGGTGATCAGGTGGCGGCTGTGAACCCGGGTGCATGTTCGACCTTCGAGCGTTCGGCGACTCCGCAGATATCGCAACAACCGCCCTTTGGTATTTACACCTTTATCCAGGGCTCCCTGAACTATGCTGGCCTAGAAACGCGTGGCGTGGACTTTTCCTCCGCCTACGGTTTCGATATGGAGCAGTTCGGTGATTTGCAGTGGTCCCTGCGTGGCACTTATCTGATTGAGGACAACAGTTTCTTCAACATCGCTGATCCGACCGCAGAATCGGCTTTCGATTCTGGGGTTGGATCCCCCCGTGTGCGTTTGCTGTCCGTGCTCTCGTGGATGCCGAACGAGAGGCTTACCTTGGCTTGGGATTTGGACTGGCAATCATCTCAGGAAATTATCGACGAGGATGACTGGATCGAGAACGCGGATAGCCGCCCGTTCGAGTACACTGCAACCGGGGCTTTCAGCCAGCACGATTTCACCGTGCGCTACGCCCCGCGCGAAGACCTTGTTCTGCGGGCGGGTGTGGTCAACGCATTTGATGCAGAACCGGCACGCTGGTTGGGCAGCGGAACCTCAGCTGATAATTTCGACTTCTGGGGCACCCGCTTGTTTGTGGGTGTGAACATAAGGCGCTGACTCGACACATTGTTCGGTGGGGGCGTGGCGACATTCGGAGGATGAAGGAGACCTCACTCTTCGTTCAACAACGATATTGACCAGGCTGTGTTCACAGCCAATTTATGAAAATCCCGTTCCTGCGTGCGGCTCAGTTCGCAAGGATCCGCCCGTGTCTTTGACAACTCACTGGCCGGTGAGACAGAAGCTTGGACAGCGGGTTTCAGGGTGTCGCCAGTCGAGGGTCTTCAATTGCGCGGGAATGTGACTGAATCTCTCCGGGCGCCATCCCTGGACGAATTGTTTTTACCGATTGTGACATCGTTCCAGACCGCAGATGACCGCTTCATCAATGATCGCGAGAATTTCCAGGCGAACTGTATCGCTGCTGGTGTGCGCACAGAAGCTGATGGTGACGGTGTTGCAGATGGCGTATTCACCTCCAACGTTGTGAATGCAACGGTTAGGGGGCGTGCGGGAGGGAACCCGAATCTCTCGGACGAAACATCTGCAGCCGCATTGATGGCTTGATCCAGGTGTTTGGCCTCGGAACGATTATGAATACGTGTTACGATGCCGCGCCGGGCACATTCCCGAATGAGTTCTGTGGCGCGTTCACGCGTGACAGCGAAGGTCAGGTTGTCGACTTCCTGACCGGTCAGACCAACGCTGATTTCTTCGAAGGCGGGTTTGTGCAGTTCGATGTGCTTTACTCTTTTGATGTTGCTGACGCGATAGGACTGATCTCTCCAGGCGAGCGCGGCGACTGGGGTAATCTCGCAGTTGACTTCTCCCTGTTCCAGGTCATGCACCGTCGCGGTGAAACCGCAGGCGTATTCAACAACTCTGGTGATAATGGCGTCGGCAGCTTTGGTGACCCGCGGACGTCAGGTCTGGTTGACTTGACCTGGGATCGGGGTCCGGCGCGTCTTTTCTGGCGTGTGAGTTGGCGCGGCAGTGCGCTTGCCAGCCCCTCAGGCAACAACAAGTATGTTGACCTTGACGGCAATTTTGTTGAGGGGACCAGTGCTCACTTCATGAATAACATGTCGTTCTCCTATGACCTGTCTGATCTCATGAATAATTACGACAACCCTCTGATTGCCCAGATCGGTGTGAACAACGTCTTCGATCAGCGTGCAGAGGATGATATTGTCCGCCGCGCACTCGGTCATTTCACCATCCAGGATATTCTTGGTCGCTCCTACACGCTGCGTCTTCGCTCAGTTTTCTAGGAGATGTCATGTGGACCTCGGAGAACCTGCCACCAAGAGAGGGAGATCATGATGGCGATTAATTTCCGTGTTCCGTTTCCATCTAGAAAGGAGCTTCGTGAATCTGGTGAGGCCCTTCAGGCGTCGATCAAAAGCAACACCGAGGCAACCAACCGACTGAAAGAGGTTATCGATGGTATGGGTAAGCCGAAAGAGTAACCTCTTTGACGTTATGGCGCACGGCACACGGCGGAGTTTCGCCGTGTTGGAGGCTGATGTCGTTGAGTGTTTCGGGTTTGTCACCGAGGCGTGAGGGATTCTCATCTCTTGTTTCAAAAGCGGCGTGCGCCTGCCCCGATGGCTGGCCTCAAATTCTGGAGTGCCCGCTTCCTTGATCGCGGGGTTGTTACTCGCCCCCGCTTCCGGATTGAAGATATGGGCCACAGCCTGTTTGAGTGCGCTCAGAACATGCAAGTGGTGTCCAGAACGCCTCACATTCTTCGACACCAGGTGCGGTTTCTGATTAACGCCGGCGCGTTACGCGATAGGCGGGGCCGTCTCCATTGATCCGCATCAGATAACTGCCCAGCGCGGCGCGACGGATCACCGCCCGGTCGCCCGGTTGCACACGGCGCCCCAGCCGACGCGCATTGCGACCTTCCAGGCTTTCCCAAACCTGATCGTTCTCCATCTCGATGACGACAATGTTATAGCCGCGCACGCGCACGCGCGCGATCGCCAGGTCAATCTCCCGGATTTGACCGTCATCAGAACGTGAGGCTATGCGCGCATCCGCTTTGGCCTGTTCGCCAGGTCTTTCAGCGACGATAGGGGCAGGGGGGTGACCGACCGGGGGGTCAGCCGTGGTTTCCGGCGTGGGCGCCGCCGGGCGGGCGGCGAAAATAGACATGGACAGGCGCGGCAGAGCGGGCATTTTCAGGCCAAACCCGTCGCGTTCAATAGTTTCAATCTGCTCCACATCGACCGCGACCAGATCATCGCCCGTTGCGGCGACCTGTG
>RKRX01000154.1 GCA_007571185.1 Oceanicaulis sp. | reverse complement strand
GTTGTGAGCAGCGCGGCGCCCGCCGCGGCGTGCTGACCTTATGTTCCGCTATAGGCGCATTTCTGGGTCTGTCCCCACAGTTTCACCGTGAGCATGACCCGCTGCCGGAGCAGCCTGTACCTGTGCCGACCGTTTCGGGGGCGGCCATGCTGATGACTCGCAAGGGATTTGACGCCGTTGGCAGGTTTGACGAGGGTTACTTCCTTCACGTGGAGGACATCGACATTTGCAAGCGCGCCCGGGATGCCGGAGGAGACGTGGTGTTCGAACCCCGCGTGCAGATTACCCACGTGGGCTCAACCAGCCAAGTCAGCCAGATCTGGGTGGACCTGCACAAGGCGATGGGGCTGGCGCGGTATTTCACCCGGCATGGCGGTTGGTCCGGCCCCTTGAAAGGGCTGATGTTCAGCCCGGTTTTCATCCTGGCGGCGGTGACACGCAGCGTGCTGATACGCTTGGGAGCTGGTCGCGCCCGCTGAACAGAGAGCCTAGCGGGGCGGGAACGGCCCGGCCTTGCTTAGCGCGGATCTGACGGGATGTTTGAGCGCCGTCTCTTCCAGCCAGCGCGCAGTCTCAATCATCCTGTCGAGATCAATGCCGGTGTCGAACCGACCGCGTTCGAGCATGTAGACCACGTCTTCGGTGGCCACATTGCCCGTGGCTTTGGGAGCAAACGGACACCCACCAATGCCGCCAGCGGATGCGTCAATAACATCCACCCCCGCTTCGACAGCGGCAAAGACATTCGCGATAGCGGTATTGCGCGTGTTATGCAAATGCAGGCGTAGACGAGTATCGGGCGCAGCCCCACGCACGATATCAATGGCTTGACGCACCTGCCAGGGTGTCGCCACCCCGATGGTGTCGCCCAGGGCCAGTTCCCTTACGCCTGCGGCTACAGCCTCGCGTGCAAGCTCCGCCAGAATCGCCGGGTTGACTTCCCCATCAAAGGGATCGCCAAAGGCGACAGAGATTGTGGCCGAGAGGGCGATCCCGGCATCATGAGCCAGACCCGAAATCTGGCGCAGAAGGTCTGCGGTGTCCCGGGGGCTGGCGTTTTGATTGCGCCGTCCGAATCCTTCAGAGGCGACCATCACATAGTTGATCTCGTCACATCGGGATCGGATAGCTTGACGCATGCCACGCTCGTTCAGCGCCAATCCGATATAGGACACTCCCCTGCCGCGCGGAACCTGCTCCATCACAGCAATAGAATCGGCCATGGCGGGCACAGCCTTGGGATTGACGAAGCTCGCCACTTCCATGCGGGTTACTCCGGCTTCGATCAGCCGGTCGATAAATTCCAGCTTCACCGAGGTATCCAGAAGAACGGGGTCGTTCTGCAATCCGTCGCGTGGGCCCACCTCTACAATCTCAATCCGACGAGTCATGATCTGTTCCCTTCTTCGGAGCCGACTTGATCCGCACAATCGGTCGCAGCGATCCATAACACGGTGTTATTTCCGCGCGAGTCCTTAAACCCTTCCGCCAGGATTCGCCGACAACATTGCGTGCCCGGACACAAAGAAACAGGAAAAAGATTATGCGTACGCCCGGATTATCGGTATGAAACGCAGTCAGTTGATCTGTAGGCAGGTCCATCGTTAGGGTGGAGCGTTCCATGACCAAAACTCGACCTGAACTGAGCATCATAACTCCCATGCACAACGAGGCAGGCAATGCTGCGCGTCTGGCGGTGGAGATTTACGGCTGTATGAAAAACCGTTCACATGAAATCATATGTGTGAACGACGCCAGTACGGACAACACCCTCGTGGAACTGACTGAAGCCAGGGCGTCTGTTCCGACTCTGCGTGTGATCACTCATCACAATAATGCCGGTCAATCGCGCGCCATCCGCACCGGCGTCATCTCTGCACGCGGCGAGATCGTGTGTACGCTCGACGGCGACGGTCAAAACCCGCCCGAGCACATCGCCACCCTAGCGGAGGTGTTGCAGGCAGCGCCGGAAACTACGGGCATGGTCGCGGGCCGCCGGGTGGGCCGGCAGGACAGTGCAGCAAAGAAGATGGCTTCACGCCTGGGCAATAGCATCCGTAAGCGTATACTCAAAGATGGCGCAGACGATACCGGCTGTGGTCTGAAAGCCTTTCGACGGCGCGCCTATCTCTTGCTGCCTTTCTTCGACCACCAGCACCGGTTCCTGCCCGCGCTGATGAGGCGGGAAGGGTTTGATGTGGAGTTCCGGGATGTCAGTCATCGGTCACGCACTGCAGGCCAATCGAAATATACGAATCTGGGCCGTTGTTTCGCGTCCCTGAGCGACATGACAGGGATGATATGGCTCAACAACCGCGCACGTCAGCCCGGGGGTTGGGACGAGGTTTGACCTGCTCTGGCTTCCACAAGATACGATTCCAATTGCGGGGTTTCTGATCCTGGGTGCGCGCCGCGTGTGTACAGATCAATGTTTGTCGTTGGCCAGTTGCTCGAGTTTGCGCTGCATGGCGGCAAGTTCATCGCGCAGGGACTGCACATCTTCAGCCTTGGCGACCCCATCTTCAGAGGCGCGCGGGTTTTCCGGCATGGCTTCACCAGCGGAGAAAGGCGCGAATATCTGCATGGCCTGCTGAAACATAGCCATGTTGCGCCTGGCCTGCTCCTCAAGAACCCCGATGGAGTCCCCACCCATCGCGTCCGCCATTTTCTGCCGCATGACCCTTTGCTGTGAGGCGAAAGCGTCCATGGACATTTGCAGATAGCTTGGAACCATGGACTGCATGGAATCACCATAGAGTGATATCAATTGTCGCAGGAAATCTACCGGCAGCAGTGTTTCACCCTTGGATTCTTCCTCAAAAATGATCTGGGCAAGCACGCTGCGCGTAAGATCTTCGCCGGATTTGGCGTCCACAACCTTGAAGTTGCACCCCTCTTTCACCAACCTTCGCAGATGGTCCAGTCTCACATATTGACTCGCCGACGTGTCATAAAGGCGGCGATTTGCATATTTTTTGATGACGACAACATCTGGTTTACCCGTGGCGGACATACGCCCTTCTCCCTCGACACCCCATACGAACAAACACCCGGGTCAACCTGTCCCTTCCCGGATCGACATACGCTGTTCCCAGCGCCCTTTAATCAAAACCGTCTTTAGAGTAGGATCATGCAGCAGCTTTTGACATCTGCAAGGAACCTGCACCAAAAGACTATGCCGCACAGCGTAATCACACTCAAGGACAAAGGACAAATGGGTATGGCGAGGACAGCTCTGGTCACCGGAGGCACGAGGGGCATCGGCAAAGCGATCTCGATTGCATTACGAGACGCAGGATACACAGTAGCAGCGAACTATGTCGGCAATGAGGCGCGCGCGGCCGCATTTGCTGAGGAGACCGGCATCGCGACCTTCAAATGGTCCGTAGCTGATTACGAGGCGTGCGCGGCTGCTGTCAAATCGGTTGAAGAGGCGCTAGGACCGGTTGAAATCCTGGTCAATAATGCCGGGATTACACGGGATGCGCCTTTCCACAAAATGTCGCCTCAACAATGGCGCGATGTGATCGACACCAATCTATCGGGCGTGTTCAACATGACTCACCCGGTCTGGCCGGGTATGCGCGAACGCGGTTTTGGACGTATCGTGACCATCTCCTCGATCAATGGTCAGAAGGGCCAGTTTGCACAGGCGAATTATTCCGCCGCCAAGGCCGGGGATCTGGGGTTTACCAAAGCGTTGGCTCAGGAAGGTGCGCGCAAGGGCATCACCGTAAACGCTATCTGTCCGGGCTATATCGCCACCGACATGGTCATGGCCGTGCCTGAAGAGGTACGCAATCAGATCATCAGCACCATCCCGGTAGGGCGTCTTGGCGAAGCCGAGGAAATCGCACGGGCTGTTGTATTTTTGGTGTCGGATAAAGCAAGTTTCATCACCGGAGCCACGCTGGCCGTCAATGGTGGTCAGTACTTCGCCTGAACCGAGACTTGGCCAGCCGACTCTCCGCGTCAGGATCTGCACGGCTCCGATGTGGCGGGTCGGAGCTGGCGAGGCGCTGTGAGCGAGCCTCAACGGCAGGGTTCCGGACACGCCCTCCCCGCTGAACACGATAATACAGGTAGCGAACGTTCAGACGTTCAGTGATCAGAACGCATCTTTGAGACGGCGCAGTTCTGCAAACACTTCGGCATTAGAAGCGGTCAGAAGGCCCAATCGTCGGCGCAATCCGGGATCATCCCATCGCAGGAACGGGTTGGCTTCACATTCTGCGGCTATGAGGGTGGGCACGGTAGCCGTATTCCGGGCGCGTAGGGCTTCGACGCGTTTGGCATAGGCGATCAAGGCCGGGTTATCGGGATCCACGCTCAGCGCGAATCGGGCATTAGCGCAGGTGTATTCATGGGCGCAGTACACGGTCGTGTCGGCAGGCAAATCTCTGAGCCGCCGCAAACCGGCCTGCATCTGCTCGGGTGTGCCTTCAAACATCCGGCCGCAGCCCAGCGCAAACAGTGCATCGCCCACAAAAGCGACCCCGGCTTCTTCAAAATAGTATGCTACATGTCCCAGGGTGTGCCCGCCCACATCCAGCACCAGAGCGGTGTGCGCGCCCAGTTGAACCCGGTCTCCGCCCCGCACGCCGCGGTCAACATGACCGATGGCGGCGCGCTCAGCTTCGGGTGCGGTGATGACCGCCCCGGTCTGCGAACGCAGGGCGTCATTGCCACCGACATGATCCCAGTGATGGTGCGTGTTCCAGATGTCAGACAGTGTCCAGCCCGCTGCACGGGTCTGCGTCAGGATTTCGCCCGCATCTGGAGTGTCGATGCTGGCGCAGGCGCCGGTGGTGGAACAGTGAATCAGAAAGCCGTAATTATCCTGAAGACAGGGGAATTGGCGTACCTGCAAAACCATGGGTAAGGATATCCTCTGTGTGACCGCCGTTACGCGCCCCTTAATCGGGAACCTCACACACTCTATGCTTATCCGGGGAGAAAACCAGATTTAAGCTCATGCGCACTGATGCTTTGGATGTCGCTCGGTTTTATCGCACTCCGCAAGGGCGGGCGGCGCGGGATATGGCTTTGCGCCGGATCAGAGCACTGTGGTCGGATGTGAAAGAACTGGATATGCTGGGCTTAGGTTATGCGCCGCCTTTTCTGGATCCGTTTCGAGCCAGCGCCCGGCGCGTTGCGGCCTTCATGCCCGCCGCCCAAGGCGCTGTGCCCTGGCCTGCGCCCGTGCAGGCCCGTAACCTGACTGTACTAGGCGATGAGATTCGGTTGCCCTTTGCTGAAGCGATGTTTGACCGCATCATCCTGGTCCATGTTCTGGAAGAAGCTCCAGATTCTGGACAGTTACTCCGCGAGGTCTGGCGTGTCCTGGCGCCGGAAGGACGCTTGATCATCATTGCAGCGCACCGGGGAGGAATCTGGTCACGTTCAGACAGTACGCCGTTCGGTCATGGTCGCCCTTATTCACGCACCCAGCTGTCTCGCCTTTTGGGCGACGCCTTGTTTGAACCCGTGGCCTGGTCTCAAGCGCTTTATGCACCGCCCTGGAGGTTTGCCTGCACCCCCCGGTTTGCGGACGGGTTCGAAGCCATCGGCGAACACCTGACGCCAGCCTTTGGCGGATTGCTTTTGACCGAGGCGATCAAGCATGTAGGTGCGGTGCGTCCCAATATAAAAGCTCAGCGTATGCGTATAAAAGCGCTTGAAGGGGCGGTCCGCCCCGCGCTATATTCCCGCGGCCAAACTCCGAAGTTCGGCTCCTCCAGATAAGTGGAAAGGTTCGCTTTGACGCTCCGACCTCGTCCCGGCATTCTCGACATCAAGCCTTATGCGCCGGGCGCGGCTGCACCTGCGGGGGCTGTGAAACTCTCTTCCAACGAGAACGCGCTTGGTTGCAGTCCCAAAGCGGCGGCGGCTTTCAAGGCGGCGATTGATCAGCTGCATGTCTATCCCGATAGCGGCGCCGCCGCACTGCGCAACGTGATCGCCGAAGCGGAAGGGCTGAAGGCGGAACAGATTGTCTGTGGGGCGGGCTCTGACGAACTGCTTCAGCTGATTGGTCGGGCTTATCTGGCGCCAGGCGACACGGTGGTTCAGTCTCAGTACGGTTTCCTTGTCTATCGTCTAGTGGCCATGCAGTCAGGAGCGCGGATCGCTTCGGCGCCAGAGCAGGACTACGTTACCGATGTGGATGCGTTGATCGAAACGGCTGGCGATAACGCCAGGATCGTATTTGTGGCCAATCCCAATAACCCCACCGGCACTTGGGTCAAGGGGGAGGACATCCGCCGTTTGCGTGACGCGCTGCCTGACACCACCCTGCTGGTGGTGGACTGCGCCTATGGTGAATTCGTGGACGCGCCGGGCTATGAGAACCCACTAGGGTTGGTGGAGAAATACGATAATGTCGTGGTCACCCGTACGTTCTCGAAAATTCACGGCCTGGCCGGATTGCGCCTGGGCTGGATGTATGGTCCCAGGAATGTAGTGGATGTGATTCACCGGGTGCGTGGCCCGTTCAACGTCAATCTTCCCGCAATCAAGACCGGTGTGGCGGCCATCCGTGACCGGGACTTTGTGGCCAGGTCCAAGGCGCACAATGACCACGCCTTGGCCTATCTGACCGGGAATATCCGCAGACTTGGACTGGAGGTCACCCCGTCGGTCTGCAATTTTGTGCTGATCCATTTCGGTGAACCAGCAGGCAAAACCGCCGAAGACGCCAATCGCTTTCTGGCCCGGCAAGGTCTGATTGTGCGGGGCGTGCAGCCCTATGGCTTACCCAACGCTTTGCGCGTCACTGTGGGCCTTGACGAACACAATCGTGCAGTAGTGGATGCGCTGACAGCTTTTGCGGCTGCCTAGAGCTCTTGCGTTCGGGGCGTTGTCCCGGAACGTCGCCAGTCCAGAGAATCCACACCGCCCGATCGAGTTATGCCCGAAAGTTGGTGACGGGGTTTGAGGGGCGGCATATTATGGCGGTGGAACGAACGCCGTCAATTCTCGATGAGAAAGAGATATGCCATGACCGGATCTACAGTCATAAGGTTCGAACGTCCATCGGAATTTTCACCGGATCCGCTCACCGATGTGATCAGGGCCGGCGCGAGGGAGCTTCTCGCCTCGGCGGT
>RKRX01000067.1 GCA_007571185.1 Oceanicaulis sp. | reverse complement strand
AGCGTGACTTGGGGACGCGCATGTGGCTGCTGACGGCTATCGCCGCCGCCGTCGGCATACTCGCGGCGCTCATCGGCATACTCGCGGCGCTCAATTTACCAAGCTGACATTCGGAGTGAGAGCGCGGGGACAGTTTAACCTCCGCGAGGGGACATTGTTGACACCGTCGCGAACAATTTTGAAGTCATCACTGATGAGAAATAAATATTGGGTGATCGGGTAAAAGAAAGACCTGACGCATCACTTCAGATTGAAAACTCAGATCAAGAGAGGCTGGCATGTTCATTCAAACCGAAGCCACCCCGAACCCTGATACGCTGAAATTCCTGCCTGGTCGGTCGGTGTCGGTGGAGGCTCCGCGTGATTTTGCAAGTCCAGAAGACGCGTTGACCTCCTATCTTGCCAGAGAACTGTTTGCGGTGGACGGTGTCACGCGCGTCTTCGCTGGTCTGGACTTCATCTCTGTAACCAAGGCCGAGGGTGTGCACTGGCCACACATCAAGCCTGCCGTGCTGGGTGCGATCATGGATTGCCTGGAAAGCGGCAAGGCGCTGTTTGGGGACCGGGATGAGTGTGAGCGTATAATTTGTGAGAACGGAGCCGCAGAGACTGTCAGAGCTATCCGGGACGTGATTGATACCCGCGTGCGTCCGGCGGTGGCGCGCGATGGCGGCGATATTGTCCTGCACGGCTATGACGATCAAACAGGCGTGGTGCATGTGCATATGCGCGGCGCCTGTTCGGGTTGCCCTTCTTCCACACTCACTCTCAAGCAGGGCATTGAAAATCTGCTCAGGCATTATGTGCCTGAAGTCACCCGCGTTGAGTCGGTGGTTTAAGCGCTGAAGGGTTCGGCGCTGCATCAAAAGTGGTTGTCTCCGACAGCTGCGCCTAGATTGTTTTTCCTGAAGTTTGCTATCGGAGCTTCCCATGTCTGACATCCAAACCTCGCTCGTCCTGGAAAATCGCCACGCGGTCTTGTCAGATCATGCTCTTGATCAGTTGTTCCGGCAGGGCCGAACCTTTTTTTCCTGGCAAGATCGGGATGTGTCGGACACCCAGATCCGGGCACTCTATGAATTGCTCCAATACGGTCCCACCAGCGCCAATACCTCTCCGGCGCGTTTCCTGTTTCTCAAGGGTGAAAACCAAGAGCGACTACGGTCCCACCTGATTGAGGCCAATATCGAAAAGACCGTTACTGCGCCGGTGACCGCGGTAGTGGCGTGGGACTGGGCTTTCCATGAAAAGATTCCCCAACTTTTTCCCCATGCGCCAGAAGCCAAGGACTGGTTTGAAGGCGGAGACGCCCGGTTCGAAACCGGCTTCCGCAATTCCTCCCTGCAAGGCGCCTATCTGATCATGGCGGCTCGGGCCTTGGGCCTTGATTGCGGTCCGATGTCGGGTTTTGACAAGGACGGGGTGGACAGGGAGTTTTTCTGGAGTGATCCCGAAATGAGTAACTGGCGCTCTAACTTCCTGGTCAATATCGGCTATGGCGCGCCCGAAAAACTGTTTCCTCGCCTGCCCAAGCTCGGTTTTGAGCACGGCGCCAAGCTGCTGAAGTGATCCATGTCCGACGCCGCCTGCCTAGTGGTCGACACAATCGGACCCTGGTGCGCCTGTGCAGTTCAGGCCGGGGGACGCACCACACTGCGTAGTGAAGACATCGGTCGTGGTCATGCCGAACGGCTCGCTCTCATGGTGCAAGCCGCGCTGGCGGATGCGGGGATCAGGCCCGTCGGGCTGAGCCGGATCGGGGTTAATACCGGTCCTGGCGGGTTTGCGGCCACGCGCGTGGGTGTGGCGTTTGTGCGAGGGCTGGCGCTGTCCACGTCGGCGCGGGCGCTGGGCGTGTCCAACCTTGATGCGGTGGCGCGCCGGGCAGACCCCGATGGCGCGCGCATGGTGATGGCCGTGCACGATGCGCGGCGTGGGGATTTAGTCTGGCGGTTCTATAATGAAGGTCAGCCGATGGCGGGTGTCCGTTATGGCGATGTCCACGCCGCCCGAAGTGAACTTGAAACCTATGACGATGTCATATTGACAGGACCGGGGGCTGCACTTTTAGGAGTAGATTCAGCAGATTTCGATCCCGCCCCGCCTCTGGACGCGCTTTTGGCGCTTACCGCTGAAGCAGGCGCAGAGGCGCCTTTACCTTCACCTCTGTACGCCAGACCGCCGGACGTCAAACTGCGTGGTGCGTGAATTTCTTACGCCTGTCGCCGACCCGACGCTTTGCTGACTCGCAGGGTTCAGGCCGAAGCGCTCCTCATGCTTTGCACGTTGCGTGTTTTGATGAGGTTTGGACAGGAACCAATGTCGTCCGGCTCTGGCGCTTCATCACGTAGGCTGATATGTTCCAGTGGAGATTTCATGATCGTTGCATCATGATCGCTGCATATAGACATCGGTGCGCGGCTTTGTTTATCATTTTACATTCGTCCTAACAGCCATGCGCCGCATGACCAAGTCGGAGACGACCCATGCCCGATCGCATCGAAAGGCTCTGTATCGAGAAAGGTCTTCGCATGACCGAGCAGCGCCGCGTGATCGCGCGAGTGCTGTCTACGTCCGATGATCATCCTGACGCCGAAGAGCTGCATCGTCGGGCGTCGGAAGTCGATAGCCGCATCTCGCTCGCCACGATCTATCGCACGGTGCGCCTGTTTGAAGAGGTTGGGATTATTGAACGTCATGACTTCCGTGATGGCCGCTCGCGCTATGAAGAAGTGCCTGAAGAGCACCACGATCACCTCATTGATCTCAAGACCGGTGAAGTGGTGGAGTTCGTCGATGAAGAGATCGAACGACTTCAGGATGTTATCGCCCGGCGTCTGGGCTACAAACTGGTTGATCATCGGCTTGAGCTGTATGGGGTGAAACTGAGCAAAGCTGAGTAGACGCTGACGAGCCCGGGACGGAAAATTCGCTGGCGCAGCCCTGCAAATCGGAACTGTGCATCTCGACAATCGCCCCTTTTGCCTACAAATATTGTCGCTGGCGGAGAGAGGCCGGCTTCATCCATGATCGAAACAATCTGTAACGCCCCCCAACCTGAAAGAGAACGCAAGCGTCTGTTCATCAAGACCTATGGGTGTCAGATGAATGTGTATGATTCAGAGCGCATGCGCGATCTTCTCGCTCCGCTGGGATACGAGCTGGTCGAGGCGCCCGAGGGTGTGGATCTGGTGATTTTCAACACTTGCCATATTCGGGAAAAAGCAGCGGAGAAAGTCTATTCGGAACTGGGGCGTTTCAAGCCGCTCAAGGAAGAGAAAGCCAAAACCGGTCAGCCCATGACCATTACGGTCGCCGGTTGTGTGGCGCAGGCTGAAGGTACGGAAATCCGGCGTCGCGCCCCGTTTGTGGATCTGGTGGTGGGACCACAAACCTATCACAAACTTCCCGAGTTAATCGCCAGCGTGCACCGTGAACGTGGAGAGGCGCTCAATACCGAGTTCGAGGTCGAGAAAAAGTTCGACGTTCTCGCGGCGCCAGAGCGCCAGGCGGATAGCGTCGCCGCCTTCGTCACCATTCAGGAGGGTTGTGACAAGTTCTGCACCTTTTGTGTGGTGCCTTACACAAGGGGGGCGCAATGGTCCCGGCCCGTGGATCAGGTGGTGACCGAAGTGCGAGACCTAGCTGCCAGAGGCGTACGTGAAGTCACCTTGTTGGGTCAGAATGTGAACGCCTATCATGGCGCCGCGCCGACGAATGACGCCGGGGGCGGCGCCTGGCGTCTGGGACGACTGGTCCGGCATCTGGCCAAGGTTGACGCCATTGAGCGTATCCGTTTCACGACCTCCCATCCCAAGGACATGGACGACGATCTCATCTGGACCTTTGCAGACGAACCCAAGCTGATGCCATATTTTCATTTACCCGTCCAATCGGGTTCGGACAGGATTCTTAAGGCGATGAATCGCTCGCACACGGCGTCAGAGTATATCGGAATTATCGAAAAACTGCGCGCCGTCCGACCTGATATAGCCATTTCTGGCGATATGATTGTGGGGTTCCCCGGTGAGACCGAAGAGGATTTCGAAGCGACGATGGAGCTGGTGCGCCAGGTCAACTATGCCTCGTGTTTTTCTTTCAAGTATTCTCGCCGTCCCGGCACGCCGGGCGCGGCCATGTTTGGGCAGATTGATGAGCGCGTGAAATCTGAACGCTTGGGCCGGTTGCAAGCCCTGCTGGCCGATCAGCAAGCAGCGTTCAACACATCCATGGTGGGTAAGACCCTGCCGGTGCTGTTTGAACGAGAGGGTCGCGATCCCGGTCAGCTGTCAGGGCGCAGTCCCTATCTGCAGGCGGTTCATTGTGACGGACCTGTGGGGTTGATCAGACAGATCGCTCATGTGGAAATCCTCGCCGCCACCAAAAACGCCCTGTCCGGGCGCCTGATCGACAAGGACAGCGTTGCAGCATGAGCGAGGAAGCCCGTCAAAGAGAGAAAAGCCGGCGATGAGTGATGCGCCATACACAGCTGACGCCGATCCGGATCAAACCCTGGAGGTTGTGATCAAGGATGATGTCTGGTTGGAGTATGAAGGACTGGTTACGCTTTGTACGCGGAGTGTTCGCGCCGGGCTGGACCGGGTCGAAAACCCCCGCGGGGGCAAGCCGATAGTGCTGTTTTCCAATGACGCCGCCGTGCGTGAGCTGAACCGTCGCTTCCGCAACAAGAATAAGCCGACCAATGTGCTGGCCTTTCCTGCACCCGAGCCCGAAGGCTATCCCGGTGATGTCATCGTGGCCTTTGAGACCTGTGCGCGCGAGGCGGAAGCGGCGGGCGTGCCCTTGCCCCATCATGCCGCACATCTGGTCTTGCATGGCGTTTTGCATTTGAATGGATTTGATCATCAGACAGAGGACGAGGCCTCGGAGATGGAAGCGTTGGAAACAGCGGCCCTCGCCGAGTCGGGGATTGCAAATCCCCACCTGGCCCGGGAACAGGCATGAACGACGATCCATCCTCGCACGGTCTTCTGGCCCGTTTCTTCCAGGTTTTTGGCGTTACGCGGCCCGTTTCAGAGACGCAAAAAATCCCGCTGAATGGCAAGATAGACTCAGCCGAGACGGACGTCTTGCTGGCTAATGTGCGCGAGTTTCAGAACATGCGTGTGGATGATGTGATGGTGCCGCGGGCCGAGATTGTCACCGTGGAAATCAAAACCCCGCTCGAAGAACTGGCGCGCTTGTTTGTGGAGGCCACCCATTCCCGCTTGCCCGTGTTTCGGGAAACGCTTGATGATCCGGTGGGCGTAGCGCACATCAAAGATGTGGTGGGCTATCTGTCCCGCTATATTGAGCAGATGTCCGAGAACCGTCCGGAAAGCTGGGCGAATATACGCATTTTGCCCACCATCTGTCGTCCGCTCTTGTACGTGCCTATATCCATGCGCGCCATCGACCTGTTGTTGAAAATGCAGTCACGTCGCATGCACATGGCGCTGGTGGTTGATGAGTTTGGCGGCACGGATGGCCTTGTGACGCTGGAAGACCTCATAGAGCCGATTGTCGGTGATATTGAGGACGAACACGATGAAGATGATGCTCCCGCCATTTTGGCCAAGGGTTCCCATTGCTGGGAGGTGGATGCGCGCGCGATGATCACAGATTTCGAAGACATGGTTGGACGCAGCATCGCGACTGAAGCTGAAGAGAATGATGTGGACACGTTGGGCGGTCTGGTCTTTCACCTGACCGGGCGTGTGCCCGAGCGGGGCGAAGTGCTCTCTCATCCTTCGGGCTTTGAGTTCGAAGTGCTGGAATCTGATCCGCGGCGGATCAAGCGTCTGCGAGTCAAGTCGGATCAACCGTCCATGGACGAGGCGAATCCGGGTGGAAACGCCCTCTAAATCATGACCGGCCCCATCCTCACGCGAGCAAGGCGGTTTCGGGCGCGTTATCAGACGCTTTCAGGTTGGCGCCTGTACAGCGTCCTGTTTGCATTAGGCGCTTTGGGGGTGCTGGGGCATGCCCCGGTTTTCTTCTTCCCCGCCTTCATGCTGGCGATCAGCGCCCTGGTCATGACCCTGGATGACGCCAGGCTCACCGGCAGATCCTATCGTGCAGGTTTCTTACGCGGCTGGAGCTTTGGCGCCGGGTATTTTCTGGCGGGAACCTCCTGGGTGGCCAACGCCTTCTTGGTTAGCGCCGGTGATCATGCCTGGCTGATCTGGGCGCCCTTGATCGTGCTGCCGGCTGGTCTGGGCCTGTTCTGGGGTGCGGCAGGCGCTGTTTATGCTCGCTGGGCGCCGCGTCATTCTGGTCGGATCGGAGTGTTCGTGATGATCTGGATGGCGGCGGAAGTCACGCGTTCCACCATCCTGTCCGGGTTTCCCTGGAATTTGCCAGGCCATGTTTTTCCGGCAGGGGCGCCCGTCAGTCAGACGGCGGCTTTGTACGGCGTGTATGGCGTCTCAATACTGGCTCTCTGTCTGGCTGCCGCGCCCGCGGCGTTATCCGGTTCGCGTCGGAGCGTTTCACGCCTGATTCCTCTGGCCGTAGGGCTGGTTTTTCTCGCCGTCAGCTGGGGTTATGGCGTTCATCGTCTGAACCAGACCGAAATCACCCGGACTGACCACACCCTGCGTCTGGTGCGGATTGATCTGCCTCAGCGCGAGAAACGATACCGAAACCGACACGCTATCCTTGATGAATATCTTGAGTTGTCTTTGCAAGACGATCTAGATGGAATTGATGCGGTGATCTGGCCAGAGGGTGCGATCCCAGGTTTTCTGCTTGATGATCGCGATCTCATGGAGCAAATCACCACGGTCTTTCCTGAGGGTTCTCGTTTGATCACGGGGGTGGCGCGTGCTGAATTCGGCCCCGACTCGCCCCCGCATCCAACAGCATATTTCAATTCTCTGGTTTCCCTGATTTTTCTTGATGGCGCGCCTCAGCTTGAAGCCCGGTATGACAAGGCGCGTCTGGTGCCGTTTGGTGAAAGCAATCCCTTGCGATCCCTCACGAGATGGGTCGGGTTTGAGACTTTGGGGGAATCGGCGCCCGCCTATGATCCCGGATCCGGGTCTCGGACTTTAGTCTTGAATGGATTACCCGGTTTGGCTCCCCTGATTTGTTATGAGGCTATCTATCCACGGTATATTCTGCGGCATTCGGACAGGGCGGGGTGGATGTTGAATATTTCCAATGACGCTTGGTACGGAAACTCCTCTGGGCCTCAACAACTCCTCAACCAGACACAATATCGCAC
>RKRX01000114.1 GCA_007571185.1 Oceanicaulis sp. | reverse complement strand
GGGGGTTGATTTGACGCGAATGAACATGGGCAAGACGGCAATGTTCACGTCCATGCCCGTCAACCAGAAATATCAGCTAGGCACTACAGATCGATACGCACAATACGATCAGAAAAATGACTTCTAATCAATCGTTTACGAAAAGGTCAGAAGCGATAACCGTCGAAGTCAGGAATTATGTCACAATAAGACAAGACCGATGTAATCACACTCTCCTCAGCGCCATATGCAACGCCATAATCATCATCTTCTGACTATGAGCCCTTAGCCTAACGCTGGAAGGGATAGAAATCTGAGCCCAACCCCAGAATGTTAGTGAGAGCGTCCAGCGCTGTACGACTCTCATCAACGAGTGCAGGGTCGCCCAAATCCTCAGGCATCAGGATTTCGCGGTAATGAGTATTCGCCCAGTCGACCAACTCGGCATAACGCGCATCGGTCACCCACACCTTTTCATTGACTGCTGCGCGCTCAGCTTCAGTCAACACAACGCGCAAGCGTAGGCAAGCTGGGCCACCACCATTGCGCATGGACTGGCGCACATCGGCGAATTTCACTTCACCAATCGGCCCGTTGGATGCCGTCATGACTTCGCAATAAGCTTTTGTGGAAGCGGTTTCCTCGGTTTCCTTCGGCGCCAGAAGAACCAGACGACCTCGACCTGGCCAGAGCAGGAGCTGCGAATTGAAAAGATAAGAGGCGATAGCATCAGCGATAGGCACCTCGGCATCCGACACTTCCACAAACACAGGTTCAAACAAACCGCATGCAGCTTGGTAAATGGCGTTTAACGTCGCCGACTTGTCTTCAAAGGCATGCTCATGAAAAAACAGGATCGGACCAGCGCTTACGCAAACCACATCATTGTGAAAAGCGCCCGCTTCAATGGCCCTGCGAGCCTGACGGATATGCACCGTGCGGTCTGCTTTCAGCTCATGGCGGCGTTCCACTGCTTCACAGGCTTGAAGGGTCTGCCTCGCCGGGAACTCGCTATTCCAGTTCTCGAATGCATCCCGGCCATGGACAAATATCTCCACGCCTTGCGCACCATGCTCCGCGCATAGGCGAACATGATTGGCTGCACCTTCATCCGCAAAGCAGGATTGCGCCGGAAGAGGCGAGTGAATCACAAAGCGGGATTGATCGGGGAAAAGCCGTAACAGGGCGCGCCGGGTTTGCTTACTCTCAATGGAGCGGTGCAACACAGTCAGAAGATTAGCTGGGCTGAAATGCAAACGCCTGTCTCGAGTATCGGCGCTGGGGCTAACCGTGGCAGTGTTCGCCGCCCACATGGAACTCGCCGACAGCGTGTTCAACGCCAAGGCAGGCTGCGCCTTGTAGGCCGCTTCCCAGATCGCACCATCACTGGCGCCGGCAAAACCCAGCGCTTTGAGTTGTGGAATGAAAGGCCGTTCCTGGGGCGGCAACACACCTTGGTCAAAACCAGCATCGGCCAGCATCTTGGCCTTGGCGAGTCCTTCCAGAACACCTGCCCGAGGCGAGGAAATCGAGCCAGAATTCTTCGCACTGGCCAGATTGCCTAGCGCCAGGCCGCCATAGTTATGGGTAGGGCCGACCAACCCGTCGAAATTGGCTTCTACCGCGCCCATCCTATAACCCTTTCACTGGCAGTTTTTCCACCAATTTTGCCGACTGGGTTGCCACGGGATAAGCCACATAGTCCGCAGCATAATAGGCGCTCGGACGCAGATTGCCAGACTGACCCGGACCACCGAACGGCATAGTGGAAGCAGCGCCCGGAGTGGGTCTATTGCGGTTGACAATGCCAGCGCGGCTACCCGCCCAGAATTGCTTCCACAGATATTCAGAATCGCTCACCAGTCCCGCAGAAAGCCCATAGGCCGTATTATTGGCTTCTTTCAATGCAGCTTCAAAAGTTTCGGCGCGACGCACCTGGATCATCGGGCCAAAAATCTCCTCATCCGGAGTGTTCACCCCATCCACATCTAGAAGCCCCGGACTGATAAACGCATCGCCTAAACTCATGCCCGTCGATTTTATGATAGGTCTAGCGCCTAAGCTGATCAGCTCATCCTGTGACTTGAGTACATTGACGGCGGCCTGGCGGGACACCAGCGGCCCCATGAAAGGATCAGTGTTCCAGGTTCCGATGGTCAGCCTGGGGATCATGTCCGCGATCAATTCTACCACGACATCGCCCGCTTCCCCGTGTGGCAGGATCAGACGCCGCGCACAGGAGCAGCGTTGGCCAGCGGTGATATAACTCGACAATACGGCAATCCGGGCGGCAGCTTCCGCATCCGCCACATCCCAAATCACCAGCGGATTGTTGCCGCCCATCTCCAACGCCAACTGCACACCGGTGCGCCCGGCGAATTTCCTGTGGATGGAAACGCCGGTTTTCCAACTACCTGTAAACAAAACCCCATCCAGGTCAGGATCATCCAGTGCCGCCGCACCGGTTTTCCGTCCCCCTTGGATCAGATTGAGCACCCCCTTTGGCAAACCCGCTTTTTCCCAACACTGAACCATGAATTCACCCACAGCCGGGCACAGTTCAGACGGTTTGAATACGATGGCGTTACCCGCCAGAAGCGCAGGAATGATATGGCCATTGGGCAGATGGCCGGGGAGATTGTACGGCCCCAGAACGATCATTATCCCCAATGGTTTGTGATCAAGCACCTGCTCGCCGAAATCGGTTCCGATCACCTTGCGCCCGGCGCGTTCGTCATGAGCCTGGGTGGACACACCCACCTTGGACACCATAGCGCCAACCTCACCTCTGGTCTCCCAAAACGGCTTGCCTGTTTCGCGGCTGATCAGTTCCGCTAGATCATCCGTTTTGGCATTAACGATCTCGCCATAGGCCTTAACGATGGTGCGCCGCACTTCATAAGAAGTGAGCGCCCATTCAGCAAACGCGCTACGAGCGGCGGCGAAGGCGGTGCGCACAGTCTCCGGTGTGGCGCTCTCGCCTGTCCAAACCGTTTCTTCAGTCGCAGGATCAACGGAACGGAAAAGGGGGCCGCCACCGGCGCTCCACCGGCCTGCAATGAATGCGGAGTGAACCATCAGGCAAGTTCCTTGCTCCAGAGACGGACCCGGGTTCCCGCACTTACATCCAGGGCGCAGGCGACATTGGCATCCAGCGCCACGTGGTCATCTTTGATCAGGTTTACTTCAGCGTTGACACAACGGAAGTCGGGGTATCGGTCATTGGACACTAAGGCGCGGACTCTACCTGACCCGTGCGCTGCATCAGCGACAAACAGAATCCGGCTGTCGCGCACCGTGCGAATATCCTTGGTGGGGAATGAGACCAGCGGACCACCGTCGAAAATATCTACATAGCGATCGTAGCAGAAGCCCTCGCTCTCCAGCAAGCGCAGAGCATTGACGCCATCGGGGTGAGTCTTGCCGATCACGTCCTGCACCCCAGAAGGTAAAAGGTCAACAAAGACAGGTGATTTAGGCATCAAATCAAGAATGAACTGATTATCGGTCGCCGCTGACAGGGCGTCCGCTTCATTGAAGCTCATCCGGAAGAAAGGTCGGGTTACACACTCGTAAAAAATCGACGCGCCACAGTCATCAACCACCCCCCGCAGTTCGGAGAGCACACGCTCTCCGAAACGGGATCGGTCCGCCGCCACCAGCATGTAGCGCGATTGGGCGATCAATCGCCCCGCGCCCGAGCCGCGCAGGTATCCGCTCACAAACAGCGAACCCACTTCCGTCGCTCCGGCAAAATCATTGACCAGCAGCATGGCGTCCATATCAAAACGGCGGTCTGCTTCACTGGAAGCCTGAGCAATGGTGTAGATCTTGAAATCGAAGTACGGTTTTTTCACCCCCACCTGCGCCTTGACTGCCCCCGTGCCGTAAACAACCCCGGTTTCACTATCCTCCAGCATCAGTTGATAAGCACAGTCCGACCGCTCTTCTAGCTGGCCTTCAAACGCTTTTTGAGATGTCAGAAGCTTGGCGTGCAGAGCTTCATCATCCAGTGACAAACTGGTAAACCCCGGCCCCACCGCACGGGCCAATTGTACAAAGGCGGCATGATCTTCAGACCGCGCAGCGCGCACCACCAGCATGGCGCGTTCTCCTTGTTTGCGACGTTCCCCGTGCGATCAGCACCCCGGGGCAAGCGCCCGGGCTTCAGCGGCGTTAAACCGCCCTCGAGCAAATTGCATCAACATGACTGCCGACAGCTGAGCGCGTTCGACAAAACTGGACAGTTTGGCGGTTTCCCGATCGGAGTGAATATCCGATCCCCGCACGCCCAACGTATCCACATTAGGACATCCTGACGCCCACAGATTATTACCTTCGCACACCCCGCCGGTATCGGTCCACCTGATATCAAGACCCATCGCCCGCCCCGCCGTGCGGGTCCAGTCGAACATGCGCCGATTAGCCGGACTCATGGGCTTAGGAGGACGGGTAAAGCCGCCATGAAGACTCGCCACAATTCCGTCGCGCGCATGGGCAGCAGTCACGAGCCGGGCAATAGCACCCTTGGCCCAGACAGCGTCGGCCTGGGTCTTGACCCGCACATTGAAGCGGCATATCCCCAAATCAGGCACCACATTAGGCGCACCGCCTCCATCAATGCGTGAGACATTGAAAGTGACCTCCTCGCGCTGACCGTTCAGCAAATCCAGAGATTGCGCAAAATCGGCCGCAGCCACAATGGCGTTGCACCCCAGATGATGTTCCCGACCGGCATGAGCGGAGCGACCCAAACAGCACAACGAGAAATTACCCGATCCTTTGCGGGCGCCGGCCAGCGACCCGTCCGCCAGCGCCGGCTCATAGGTCATGCCCACATGGGCCTTGGCCCCCAGCTCCATCAGCACCGCCCCAGAACCCATAGAACCGATTTCCTCATCGGGACTGACCAGTACGTCATACCCGATCTGATCAGCCCACGGGCTGCGCTCCAACGCCAGCAACCCGTGCAACATAACCAGAAGCCCACCCTTCATGTCCGCCACACCAGGCCCGTTTATCGTATCTCCATCAAGAAGACGCCAATCTTGAAATCCACCCCCTTTGGGAAAGACCGTGTCGTGGTGACCAGTCAGCACGATGCGCACAGGCGCTTGAGGCCGTTTGGAAACCTTCATAGCAGGGGTGTAGGTAATTTTTCGAATCTCGCCATCGGGCTCCATTGTGGTGGAGGGCCGCAGTTCCACAGCATGGATATCACCCTCGAGTTCAGCGAACGCATCAACCAGCACCGCGCGCATCGCCTCAAGACCCTCGACATTCCGGCTGCCCGAATTGATCCCAGACCAGGCTTTAACTGAATGGACCATGTGATCGCCCCGGCTTTCGATCCAGTCCAGGATAGCGCGTTCTTCCCTGTCGAGAATAATATCGGTCATAAAAACTCCCGGGGATCATGTGTGGGTCAGGGCCTGAGCAAAATCAGCGATCAGATCATCGGGATTTTCTATACCGATCGACACCCGCACCATGCCTTCGTCAAAACCCAGACGTTTCTGAAGCGCCTCGTCCAGGGCGGCATGGGTCGTGCTTCCGGGGTGACAGATCAAGGTTTCGGTGCCTCCCAACGAAACCGCGAGCTTGCAGAGTTTTAACGCGTCGAGCATGCGATAAGCCGCCGGTTGCCCCCCTATCACATCGAAGGCGAATGTAGAGCCGTGATGCTCACCGGACTGGCGAGCATGCACCTCATGCTCTCGGCTGCCTTCTTTGAGGAAACCCAGATAGCGGACGCGACTAACTTTAGGGTGATCCCGCAGATATTCGGCTACCTTGCGGGCGCCATCGAAGGCGGCGTGCATGCGCAGAGTGACCGTTTCCAGAGATCGGGCCAGCATCCAGCAGGTGTGCGGATCCAGATTGGTGCCCATTCCTGAACGCAGTTTGTACACTGGGTGCATGCTTTCAGAGCTGCCCAGCGCGGCGCCCCCGATCAAATCAGAATGACCGCCGACATACTTGGTCAAGGAATAGACGACAATGTCTCCGCCCAGCTCAAGCGGCTTGTGACCAATCGGTCCCAGAATTGTGTTGTCCACCACCACCGGCGGACGATAGCCCTGACGTTCACCGATCTCATCAGCAAGCTTGGCCATCAGTGCCAGATCGACCACCTCATTGGTGGGATTGGTGGGCGTTTCACAGTACACGACCGAGATACGTCCCTGTTTCAGGGCTACATCAATCGCAGTGCGGATTTCGCCTTCAGAAGCACCTGCGAAAAAGTCGGTGCTGGATATGCCGTATTGCGGCAGGATTGATCGAATCAGAGTCTCGGCGCCGCCGTAAAGCGGTGTAGACTGCAAGATCACATCACCGGCCTTGGAATAAGCCATCAGCACAGTAGAGATCGCACCCATGCCTGAAGAAAATACCAAGGCATCTTCAGCGCCTTCAAAAACTGCCAGACGGTCCTCAAGCACCTCCATGTTGGGATTGTTGAAGCGGGTGTATAATAACCCCGCCTGATCTGGATCATCTTCATGGGCGTGACCGCCTACAATACGAAAATAGGCGGCGCCTTCCTCGGCTGTGGCGAAAGCAAAAGTGGAGGTCAAAAAAACAGGCGGCTTGACAGCTCCTTCAGAGAGCCTAGCGTCAAAACCATAGCTCATCATGAGTGTTTCTGGGCTGAGCAAGCGATCACCAAGCATACGCTTACGATACGAGGTCTCCAGTTTACTCACGGGGTGGCCCTTTCCCAAATGACGGCGTATCCAGAAGAAACTGGAGACAGACATATAAATCCCGATGGGACGGACTTCTTGCGCCTGCCGTGCCTCATGGTCAACCCGGAACGTCACGCCGACGCCAGCGCAATACGAATGCGGCGATTCTTACTGCGGTGCAACATGAAAGCACGGCGCACAAAAACCGGCCCGATGCTCACGCGCCGAGCCGGGTTGCAACCCCGTTCCGTGAAGATTTTCGATCTCAGTTCAGCTCAATTATCGCTTCTACACGACGATTGAGCGGCTCTCGCACGCCATCGGGGGTTTCCACAGCCGGACGGTCTTCGCTGAACGCCTGCACAGAGATAGCGGATGCCGGAATCCCCAAGCGCACCATCTCATCGCGAACAGCACGCGCACGACGCCCGGACAAAGCAGTGTTGTAAGATTGGGAACCTGAACGATCAGCGTGACCTTCAATGATCACAGCAGCAATACCGCATTCGCGCGCCTGATTAACCGCTTTGCTGATCACGTCAGCTGACCGGTCAGAAATGTCAGAACTATCCCAGGCAAAATATACCACTTTGCCTGGGATAGTTCTGACATTTCTGACCGGTCAGCTGACGTGATCAGCAAAGC
>RKRX01000177.1 GCA_007571185.1 Oceanicaulis sp. | reverse complement strand
TTTTGGAGCGCCGTTTTGGGTCTTTGCCTGAGTCTGTGCATAAGCGGATTGCCGTTGCAAGGCCCCGGCAGGTTGAGGCATGGCTGGACGCTGTTCTGGAGGCACCGGATCTTGAGGTGGTCTTTACTACCGTCCCCCGACACTGATCTGCCTCTGCATCTCATCACCCTTCAAAGGCTGCGTGTCATTTGACGTTTGGGTGATGTGTGTGATCCAGGAAGCCTCCACGGCCAGTTTTGGAGGTTAACATGACGATGAGCCGTAGTTTTTCTCGGCTTTATTCAACCCCATTTCCAATCCGAAGCGCAACGCTGTGCCGTTTTAGCGGCGGAGCGGGTGGCAGAAACAGTTTTGGTCTCCCGATAGGAGTGTATCGAGGCTTTGAGGGTTCAACTCAATAAAAACAAAGGTTTCCTACCTCAATAACACTTGCAAAACGGGGCTTTCAGAGTTGCATGTTCGCAAACCTCGGTTGGTTGATGACACGCCCCAAGGTTCTTATATTCACTCTCCAAAGCTGGGCTCTGCATCATCCGAAAATGCCTCGCTGGATACACCACCCCCAAACTCTGGAAGGTCCGGATCAATTGAAGGGTGGCAAGGAAACAGGAAATGCTTGCCATGAAAATCACTTTCTCCGTAACTGCCACCGGGGATGCGATTGCCGCTGCCGTTTACGCAGAACGCAATCTGTCACATGCGGCCAAGGCGCTTGATTCGGTCACCGGCGGCGCCGTGACTCGCTTGATCGCCGCCTCCCGTTTCAAAGGGAATGCAGGCGATGTGCTGGAATTGACCGCACCGACGGGTGTGGCCGCCACGCGCATTATCTTGTTCGGTCTGGGCGACAAGGACGAACTCGACGGCAATGGCGTAGAAAAAGCTGCCGCCAGCGTGATCCGCTCCGTGCTGACGTCAGGGGCTGAGACAATCTCCCTTCACGTGGATGGAGACGCTGAACTTGCCTGCCGGATGGGCTTAGGGGCGCACCTGGGCGCCTATCGGTTCGATACTTATCGCACCAAGCTTAGCGACGACAAAAAACCGTCGGTAAATGCGGTCGAGCTCGTCGTGGCGGATGCTGCCGGAGCTACAAAAGCCTGGGCAAGCTGGAACCCGGTGGCTGAAGGTGTAGCGCTGGCGCGAGATCTGGTGAATGCACCGCCGAACGTACTCTATCCGGCCAGCTATGCTGCTAGGATCAAGGAGTTGACCAGCCTGGGCCTTGAGGTCGAGATCCTGGACGAAGCCCAGATGAAAGAGCTGGGCATGAATGCGCTTTTGGGCGTGGGGCAGGGCTCGGCCAAGAAATCCATGATCGCCATCATGACCTGGAATGGTGGTGAAACTGGCGAGAAACCACTGGCCTTTATCGGCAAGGGTTTGACCTTTGACTCGGGCGGCATCTCGCTCAAGCCGGGCCAAGGCATGGATGAAATGAAGGGTGATATGGGAGGTTCAGCTGCTGTGGTGGGCCTGATGGCGGCGTTGGCCGGCCGCAAAGCCAAGGTCAATGTGGTCGGTCTGGTGGGATTGGTTGAGAACATGCCCGATGCAGATGCTCAGCGCCCGGGTGATATCGTCACCTCCATGTCCGGTCAGACTATCGAGATTCTCAACACCGATGCTGAGGGTCGTCTGGTGCTGGGGGATGTGCTGTGGTATGCGCAGGAGCGTTTTGATCCCAGGTTCATGATCAATCTGGCGACCCTGACCGGCGCCATCCTGATCGCACTCGGTCACGAGCATGCTGGCATTTTCTCCAATGATGATGAATTGGTCGCCAAGCTGGAAGCTGCGGCGAAAGCCTCTGACGAAGCTGTGTGGCGTTTACCAATCGGCCCCGAATATGATCGCCAGATCGACACCCCAAATGCGGATATGAAGAATGTGGGCGAGGGTCGCCTTGCCGGTTCGATCGCTGCGGCGCAGTTCTTGCTGCGCCATGTGAACGACAAACCCTGGGTTCACATCGACATTGCTGGCGTCGGCATGCATGCCGATTCCAAAGACCCTCGAATTCCGACTTTCGGGACCGGTTATGGCGTGCGTCTTCTGGACCGTCTGGTTCGAGACCACTATGAAGACTGAAACTTGGACCTGCGTGCTCCTCCAGCCATGCAGGGCTAATGCGCGATCAGGGAAGATCCATGGCTGAGCTGTGGTTTTATCATCTTGAACGCGCCAACGTTGATGAGGTTTTGCCCGAGCTTCTGGGCAAGCTGATGGAGCGCGATGGTCGAGCGGTGGTTTGTTCTGGAAAAGACACTCAGCTTGATCATCTCGATAGCCATTTGTGGACTTTCCGTGATGACAGTTTTCTGCCTCATGGACGCGCGGACAGCACTCAGGTGGAAGATCAACCCATTGTGCTCTCCCGCACGCCCGGCAATCTCAACAAGGCTGACATGTTGTTTTGCCTTGATGGCGTTGACCCTGGTGATGTGACCGCGTGGCAGCGGGTAGTGGTCATGTTTGAAGGTTCGGATGAAGCCAGCATGGCATGCGCCCGTGCGCTCTGGACCAATCATAAAAAGTCGGAAATACCGATCAGCTACTGGCGACAGAATGATGCGGGACGTTGGCATCGGGAAGCATGATTTATCTCTCCTTGCAACAGGTGTTACAGTCATTGTTTGTAACTACGCCCAAGGTACCCGACCCATGGCAAAATCTTTCCCGTATTTGGGCTTGGAAGTGACCATTCTGGGCATTTCCTGCGCCAAGCGTGAAGGGGTTTTCGCCTCTCGTGGCAAGAGAGACGCGTGCCATGGCAGCGGAAGCTCCTTGAATCACACACATAACCCAAACGTCAAATCACATACAGCTTTTGAAGGGTGGTAAGACCGGTTCAGGGTTCTTACTGGGGATCTTGTCTGCTACCGTGATATCTGCGGGCAAGGTGAAGGATACGGTGACGCCTTCCCCTAGCCTGGACTCGATCCGAAGCGTTCCGCCATGAAGTTCGACAAGGGATTTTGACAGGGCGAGTCCCAGCCCGGATCCCTGATGGGTCTTGGAATGTTGATTCTCGATCTGCTCGAACGGGCGGCCTACGCGCGGCAAATCTTCCTCGGAAATGCCGATGCCGTTGTCAACCACCTGCATGGTCACGTCATCAACGGTATGAAAGCTACGCACACGCACGCACCCGCCTTCAGGGGTGAACTTCACCGCGTTGGACATGAGATTGAGCAGTATCTGCCTGAGGGCGCGCGGGTCGGCCGAAATCTGCGGTAAATCACCGCCTTCCACAATCAATTCAATCTGTTTTTTGGCAGCGCGGGTCTGCACGATCCGCGCGCACTGCCTGATCACCTCGCCGAGCATGAGCGGCTCAGGCTGAAGCTGCATCTTGCCAGCTTCGATCTTAGACATGTCCAGAATGTCATTGATCAGTGAAAGCAGATGTTGGCCGGACCCCAGAATATCGCGCACATATTCACGATAACGTTTATGGCCCAATGGCCCGAACATCTCATCGGCCATGATCTCGGAGAAGCCATTGATCGCATTGAGGGGCGTGCGGAGTTCATGGCTCATATTCGCCAGGAATTCAGACTTGGAACGGTTAGCTTCTTCTGCACGCAACTGGGCGTTCTTACGCTCAGTGATATCGATGGCGACACCGATAATGTGCGTTCTGTCGGACATCAGCCGCCCCCGCAGTTGCAACCAAATCGGCGAGTCCGCCACCACCTGTACCTCGAGGTTTACACCCGGCGCCCGAACGGCGTCCTGCAAGGCGTCGCGCATGCGAGAACGATCTTCGGGCTCCAGAAGCAGCAACAATTGGGAACCGGCCAGGGCTCCTCCATGCACCCGCCCGATGAGCTGGGCGAAAGAGTCGGTCACGATTACATCATCGCTTTCCATATCCCACTCCCATACGCCGCATCGGGCGCCCTCCATGGCGAGCCCGAGCCGGCTTTCGGAAGCTCGGAGCCTGGCCTGGGTATCGATCAGCCGTCTGATCTGGTTCTGCAACATGACGGACAAGGCCATGGCCGTGCCCACTGGTGCGAGAAACAGCAGAAGATGGAAGATCAGAGAGCGCTTCCATGCCGTCAGGTTTACCCTGTCCGGTCCCAGGGACAGGGCGTGCAAAGAGGTGTCCGGGATTGGGGCGACGCCGAGAATATGCGTTTCACCACTCTGCATGGCGCCGCCCTGATCAGCCATGCGGGTGATGTCATCGGCGTTCAGCTCCAGATAATCTGCGGCGAAAGGCGCATCCGTCAAGGGGATGGGCGGGTTGACAGCGAGTAGGCGGCCTGAATCATCGATGAGCATAGCCACGTCATTGGAGTTCCGGTTCGGCAACAAATCCTGAGGCTTCAGACTGGCGATCAGCGCTCCTACCGACCCGTCAGCCAGGCGCGCTGGCACAGCGATCACCAGTGGTGCACCCCGGTCTGGACGTACAGCTAGGCTGGTGCTGACGCTGAGCGCAGCATCTGTGGCTTTACGCAGGGCTTCAGGGGAAGCTGTGCCAGCGGCGACAAGGCGGTCATCTGGGGTGAGCAGAGCAGCCGCATCCACCCATGACGCCTGGACCAGATTGTCGAGACCAGCCTGAACGCTTGCGTTCAAGGTGGTCGGGTTTATCGCCTCCAGCTGTGAAGCGGCCATGGTTAGAGCGCCTTGCACTGCTGACAAACGGCTAGCCACCTGCTCGGCGATAAAAGCAGCGGTGCGGGCCCGAGAGGCTTCTGCATGGGTGCGGGCCGCTGTCCATTCCTGGTGCAACTTGACCATGATCACGCATCCGAACACGACAGAAAAAGCGACGACCGCCATGATCACGTGCCATGAAGATATAACCGCGCTGGCTTCAACTGTCGTTCCGTGTTTATGATCCGAACTGCCCATCGTCTGTTTACCTACGCTAGTCATGGGCATAAAGTAAGGCGCTTCGCCTCACCTCGTCCAGCACGGTGAATGCAAGGTTAGGTAAGAGATGCGATCAGCTTGGATCGTTACAATGTAATGGGACTTTGCTCTTGATCTGGACCGGGTTACATGCACGTTCATGACCGAGGACACCCTGATCCTTCGCCGTCCGGACGACTGGCATGTGCATCTTCGCGACGGGGCAATGCTAGGGCAGGTTGCTGACGCCACCGCTCGCCAGTTTGCTCGCGCGATCGTGATGCCAAATTTAGCCCCGCCGATCACCACGATGCAAGCGGGTGCAGCTTATCGTGAGCGAATCCTCGCTGCCTTACCTGAGGGGCGGGTGTTCACGCCGTTGATGACGGCGTATCTTACCGATGACATTGACCCTGATGAGGTTGAACGCGGATTCAGACAGGGTGTCTTCACCGCCTGTAAACTCTACCCTCGGAATGCGACCACCAATTCCACCCACGGGGTCAGCGATATCGCCAATATTTATCCGATGCTGGAACGTATGCAGACCATCGGCATGCCGCTGCTGGTGCATGGCGAAGTCGTGAGCGCCGATATTGATATTTTTGACCGCGAGGCGGTGTTCCTGGAAAGGGTTTTAAGACCAATGATGGACGACATGCCCGGGCTGCGCGTGGTTCTTGAACACATCACGACCCGGGATTCTGTGGAATTTGTGCAAGCGGCGGGCGACACGCTGGCGGCCACAATCACCGCACACCATTTGCGCATTGATCGTAATGACATACTGGCGGGCGGGATCAGGCCGCATGTTTATTGTCTGCCTGTGGCCAAGCGCCGGTTTCACCGGGAGGCCCTACGCAAGGCGGCGGTGTCGGGGAATCCGAAATTCTTTCTGGGGACGGATACCGCCCCGCACCGCCGGGGAGACAAGGAAAGCGTCTGTGGTTGTGCGGGGGTTTACAGCGCACCGGTGGCTATTGAAAGCTACGCCCAGACCTTTGAGGAAGAGGGAGCGCTCGGCAAGCTCGAAGGCTTCGCCAGTGAGTTCGGCCCGCGGTTTTATCGCCTGCCGCTCAATAAGGACGCGATCACCCTCAAGCGCCAGCCCACCAGGGTGCCCGAGAGTATCGTGTCAGGCGATATCGAAATCGTGCCCTTTCATGCCGGGGAGATGATGAGCTGGCGCATGGTGGATGAGGTGTGAGGTCCGGTATTGTATTTGAGCAATCAGGCAGGTACATGACACAGCATCTGGACGGGTATGGGCTCAAGCAATCGCGTTGTACGCGCCAAGAGGGTGAAAGGGCCCGCTTCGTGCGTGCGCACCGATAGCATTCATGAGTCGCGTACTGCACAGGTGAAGTGAGACTGTGTGAATGAATTCTGCATGTGGAGATTGTAGATGAAAGGTCTTACCACCCTATCAATTGACCCAGACCTGCCAGAGTTTGGGGATTTGGGCATAACCAACGAGACGGTACACGACTCATGACAAAATCCTCTCCATACTCGGGCCAGAAAATGACCATTCTGGGCATTTCCATCACCAAGCGTGAAGGGATTTTCGCCTCTCATGACAAAAGAGATGCGCACCCGGGTAAATTTTTCATAATTGTTCCCTTGTTGACCTTGATTGTATTCCTGGCGTTTCGGGCGGCAGTGTTGTTTTTTTCACATTCTACGGGTGTTGTTGACGGAGCGATGCAAACTTGGTTTGCACTCAATGCGTTTGGTCAATATCAGCAACTTGGCGAGGATTTCCAATCCTATCTCGGCATCACGTCCATGCTCTTTTTGATGCCGTTTTATGTGATATTTGGGGCCAATCTGTATGCGTCTAGCATGGCGGCGAGTACGGCATTGGCCATAGGTTATTTGGCGACGATGCACGGATTGCTCCGGCTGATGCGTGGATTGACGCCGGGGATGCGGTGGATACTTGTCGCTGCCGGTGTCGCCGTTCTGTGCTGTTTATCCCAACTTAGTCCTGGCGCCTCCCTGCGTCCGATCCGGTGGGCATTGCCGTTCCTCATGCTGCCCTTTGTCATGCCATTGCTTTGGACGATGCGCGATGGTCATGCTTTGCGGTCTGGGTTATGGCTCGGTATCGTAGCCGGTATCGGATTGCTTTGGTCAAACGATGCAGGCGTGCCGGCTTTCGGGGCGCTGGGCGTAGCGATCCTGCTTTGCGGTACAGGAAGCTGGCGCCGCACGATGATCGTTCTCTCCGGTTATGTGGCGGGAGCCCTGTTGTCGGCGGGTGCCATCTTGTTTGTTTTTACGCACGGTGCGCCTTGGGGATGGTTGTCCTATAATTTCGGCGCTGTTCGTGAAGATCAAATCTGGTATTTTTCGCCATGGGAGCGTGAGACCAGGGTACTTAACATTTGGGACATCGGTCTGATTGTTGCGGCCATGGGCAAGGAAACCCTGCTGGCGCTGGGGTTGCTTTTGGTTAGCCTTGGTGTGGCCATCGGGCTT
>RKRX01000115.1 GCA_007571185.1 Oceanicaulis sp. | reverse complement strand
CGCTGACACACAAGGTTGCCGCGGTGAAAACAGCCGTCATAAGAGTGGTCTTGTACATCATTTCACCTTCTCCTATCGCTTCCGTGCTTGGCTTTTTCCAGACAATAAGGTGGTGCTGGAGAAAGGGAAGTCACGCTCCGCCAGCGATGTTTAACCCTTGGTGAGGCTGGACACAAACCTTTCAAACACGCTGAAACTGTCCTGTGGGCCCGGGCTGGCTTCGGGATGATGCTGGACGGCGTGCACAGGCTTGTCGGTTAGCCTGAAGCCGCAATTGACGCCGTCAAAAAGCGAAACATGGGTTTCTACCGCGCCTTCGGGCAGGCTGTCGCGATCCACTGCAAAGCCATGGTTCATGGAGACGATTTCCACCCGTCCGGTCTCATGGTTCTTGACAGGATGGTTCGCGCCATGGTGCCCCTGCGCCATCTTTATGGTTCTGGCGCCAAGCGCTAGCGCCAGCATCTGATGGCCTAGACAAATGCCCAGAGTCGGCACCCCCGCCTTGATGATGCCGCGAAGGGTATCAAGCGCATAAACGCCAGTGGCGGCGGGATCGCCGGGACCGTTGGACACCAGAACGCCGTCGGGGTTGAGTGCGAGCACATCGTTTACACGGGTCTTGGCGGGCGCTATCCGCACGCGCGCGCCTGCGGATACCAGGCGGCGTAAGATATTGGCCTTCACACCGTAATCGAGCACCACCACCAGCGGGCCTTTTCCAGAACCTGTCCTAAAACCTGTTGGCCACATCCAATCGCCCTGGTTCCAATCATCAGCACGTGTTCGCGAGACACTGCTGGCCAGTTCAGCGCCACGCATGGGTCGGGCGTTTCTGGCGGCGGCCTTGAGTGCAGTGATATCAAGCTTGCCGTCCCGCACATGGGCGATGGCGGCCATGGGCGCGCCGGTTTCACGAATACGGCGGGTGATGGCGCGGGTATCAAGCCCGGTGATGGCGATGATGCCGCGCGCAGTCAGCCATTCGCTAAAACTGGCTTCGGCGCGCCAACTGGCCGCAGGGGTGATGTCTTCGCGGCTCACCATGCCCACGGCGGCGTTCCTGGCGGCGTTGCCGGCCGCTTCCTCATCCTCGCGATTGGCCCCTACATTACCCACATGGGGGAAAGTGAATAACACGATTTGTCCAGCATAGGAGGGATCGGCGAGAATTTCTTGGTGCCCGGTCATGGCGGTGTTAAAGCACAGCTCAGCCGCTTTTACCCCGTCGGCGCCGGCGCCGGCGCCGTAAAACACTGTTCCGTCAGTTAAAGCCAGCGCTGCTGTGGCCCGCTTGGCAATCTCGTCGCATGAAGTCGAACCGGTCGGCTCTTGATTCTTGGTTGCTCCCGACATAAGTGGTTATCTCCTAGTGCGTGCGCTGGTGTGTGCGACTCCCCGAGCTAGGCTTGGGCGACCGGAGGGCGCGCGCAAGCTAGGCGGGCGACGGAGGTGAGTCAAGAAACGCACTCTGTTGGAAGATACATGTTTTACAACGACCCGGTGTCTTGGCCGCTGCACCGCCGGAAATGATGGTGATATCATGTCGCTGCGTGCACGCATTCTTGCTGACCTCAAAGACGCCATGCGCGCAAGGGATAACGTCAAAGTGTCCACCCTGCGTTTGATTCAGGCTGCGATCAAGGATCGTGATATTGCAGCACGGACGGAAGATCGCTGTGAAGGCTGTGATGTGCAGGAAATTCAGGCGCTCTTGCAGAAGCTTCTCAAGCAGCGCGAAGAGAGCGCGGCGACCTATGAACAGGCAGGACGCCTTGATTTAGCCGAGCGTGAACGCGAAGAGGTCGGTATTTTACGCACTTATCTGCCCGAGCCAATGAAACTGACGGAAATCGCAGAAGCGGCGAAGACTGTGGTCAGCGAACTTGGTGCGTGTGGGCTAAAGGATATGGGCCGCTGCATGGCGGCGCTGAAAAAGCGTTACACTGGCCGTATGGACTTTTCCAAGGCTGGCCAGGAAGTGAAAACCCTTCTGCAGGGGTAGACTTTTGCCTGTCTGACTTGTGCAGGAGTAAGGCGCCGAACTGGAGGGAGTTCAGCACGTGGCGATTCCTGACGGTTTCAAAGATGAGATCAAGGCGCGGATCCGTCTGTCCGAGCTGATCGGGCGGACAGTGGCGCTCAAGCGTCAAGGCCGTGAATTTGTTGGCTTATCACCCTTCAGAAAAGAACGTACGCCTTCCTTCACCGTCAATGACGAGAAGGGTTTCTATCATTGTTTTTCTAGCCAGGAGTCCGGCGATGCCTTCACCTGGCTTCAGAAAACCCAGGGGTTGAGCTTTATGGAGGCGCTTGAGGCTCTGGGCCGGGAAGCGGGTCTGGAAGTCCCGCGTGCTGAACAGTTCAATCCCGAGCGGGAACAGCGCCGCAAGTCCTTGCTCGACTGGATCGCTTGTGCACAGGACTATTTCACCGAGCATCTCTTTGGTTCAAGCGGACAAGAAGCGCGCGCCTACCTTGAGCGCCGAGGACTCAGCACTGCTGATATGAAACAGTTCGGGCTGGGGTTTGCGCCCGAGGCGCGCCGAGGGCTGACCCGGGCGCTGACCGCGAAAGGCGCGAAACCGGATGAGTTGGTTGATACCGGGTTATTGATCATTCCCGATGATGGTGGTGAGCCCTATGACCGGTTCCGCGGTCGGGTGATGTTTCCCATCAAGGATCCGCGCGACCGGCTGGTCGCGTTTGGCGGACGCGCCATGAACAAGGATGTACGGGCGAAATATGTCAACTCGCCCGCGACCGGATTATTTCAAAAGGGCGCGCTGCTTTATCGCTATCGCGAGGCGCGTATGTTCGCCAACGAGCCCAAGGTCAGGGCAAAAGGACTGATCGTGGCGGAAGGTTATATGGATGTGATCGCTTTCGTCCGCGCCGGGTTGGGTCACGCCGTGGCGCCGCTGGGCACAGCGCTGACCGAAAACCAGTTGCGCCTTTTGTGGCGAGCTGGCCCCGAGCCGATCGTGTGTCTGGATGGTGATGCGGCGGGCAGGCGTGCTGCGGCGCTGGCGGCTGAACGGGCGCTGGAGCTGCTCGAGCCCGGACGCACCCTGCAATTTGTCTTTTTGCCTGACGGTCAGGATCCTGATGACCTGCTGCGCGAGAAAGGGGCGGACGCGTTGAAATCGGCGATGACGAATCCCGAACCTCTGGTGGAGGTGCTGTGGCGGCGGGAGGTGGATGTGGAACCGCTTGATGGCCCCGATAGCCGGGCGAGTTTTCGCAAGCGCTTGCGAGACCTGGCCGCCAAGATCAGAAATCCTGGCGCCCGGGAGGAATACCGGAACGAGTTCGATAAACGCTTCGAAACCCTGTTCGGGTACGTGCTTCGCCCAAGAGGAAGGAAGAAAGGGGAAAGTGTCGGTCCGCCCACCAAAGAGACGGTTGAATCGAGAAAGAAAGAGCGAACGCCTCCTGATGGGCGGAAATTACTGCTCGCGTGCATCGAATTCCCCGAAATTGCCGAATCCGGGGCGGACACTTTGAGCGAGATGCCATTCAGAACGCTTGATAATCTCAGGGACGCGATTATAGATGCGTGTTCCCCTGGAGGCCGTCTGTCTGCTGATGATCTGCGTCAATTTCTGGTGCGCCGAGGGTATGATTCTCAGCTGAAATCTCTGAATACGGACAGGCAGGCTATGCGCGCCGACCTTGGGGGAGAAAAATCGACCGCCGAGAGTCGACTTGAGGCTTGGAATCAGCTTTCTGCTTCCTATATGGAACGATTCGGGCAGGATAGCCGGGATCAATCGGAAGAACGCACCCGGATGGCGGATTTTATAGAAAAAGGCGATTCTAAAGCCCTCAATCGCCAGATTGATGCGTTACGGCAAAGCCAAAAACGTTGATGTACGTCGCCGCCGCCCCTTTGGCGTGCGGACATTGAAATGTTCCAGGAGTATGATCACCGCATGACCCAAGCCGCTGTTGAAAACACTGAAGTCATTTCTGAAAACCAGGACAGACCGTTGCTCGATCTGGACAATCAGGCTGTCAAGGCGATGATCGAGACTGCGAAGAAGCAGGGTTATGTGACCCATGACGAGCTGAACAAGGTGTTGCCGAGTGAGGAATTCAATTCCGATCAGATAGAGGATGTGCTCACCCAGCTTTCCGAGATGGGCATTAATGTCGTCGAGGCCGAAGACGATGTGGACGGCGAAGCATCCGGGACCGCGGGCAAGGACGGGAAAGGGGCCGTCGCTGTGGCCGAGAAAGCCAAGGTCAAGGTTGTCGCCGGTCAGAATACCACCACCGCCCAGGATCGCACCGATGACCCGGTGCGCATGTATCTGCGTGAGATGGGCTCTGTGGAGCTTTTGTCGCGTGAAGGTGAGGTTGCTATCGCCAAACGCATCGAGGCTGGCCGCAATGTGATGATCCGGGGTTTGTGTGAAAGCCCGCTGACTTTTGAAGCGATCATGGTCTGGCGCGACGAGCTGGCCCAGGGTCAGATCCTGTTGCGCGATATTATCGACCTGGACGCCACCTATGGCGGAGCACGTGAAAATGCTTCTGCTGAAGGTAAGCGCAATGAGGGTGGCGACAAGGCCGAAGACGGTGATGATGACGATGAAGGGGCGAAATTGGCCATCACTGCCATGGAAGCTGAGTTGCGCGGCAGGGTGATGGAAATCCTGGACGCCATCGCCGCCGATTTTGGTGTCTTTCGCAAACTTCAGGACAAGCTGGTCGCCCGGCGCTTGCTAGGGCGGCGTCTGACCGCCAAGGACCAGGCGGTCTATGAGGGTGCGTTCAAGCGAATCATGACCCGGTTGAATGCGCTTCATCTTAATAACGCGCGCATTGAAGTGTTGGTCGAACAACTTGACGCTATCAACAAGAAGCTGATGGGTCTGGAAGGCGAGCTGTTGCGCATGGCGGAGAGCCATGGCGTGCCGCGTAGCGATTTCCTCGAGGCTTATCGAGGTCATGAACTTGATCCTGACTGGCTTGACGCCATGGCGGGCAAGACGGGGGCCTGGGATGTGTTTGTCGAGCGCGAGCTGACCGGGATCACCAGGTTGCGTGGGCAAATTGCGGTTCTGGCCCGAGAATCAAGCATGCCGATTGACGACTATCGCCAGATTGTCGCCGTCGTCCAGAAAGGCGCCCGCGAAGCCCGTATCGCCAAGAAGGAAATGGTGGAAGCCAATTTACGCCTGGTGATCTCGATTGCGAAGAAATACACCAATCGCGGTCTGCAATTTCTCGACCTGATTCAGGAAGGTAATATCGGCCTGATGAAAGCGGTGGATAAGTTCGAATATCGCCGCGGCTATAAATTCTCCACTTATGCAACTTGGTGGATACGTCAGGCCATCACCCGCTCAATCGCTGATCAGGCTCGCACTATCCGCATTCCTGTGCACATGATCGAGACGATCAACAAGATTGTGCGCACCTCGCGACAGATGTTGCATGAGATTGGCCGTGAGCCGACCCATGAAGAGCTGGCTGAAAAACTTTCCATGCCGCTGGAAAAAGTGCGCAAGGTGATGAAGATCGCCAAAGAGCCGATCTCGCTGGAAAACCCGGTCGGGGATGAGGAAGACAGCCATCTCGGTGATTTCATTGAAGATAAAAATGCAGTTCTGCCCATTGACGCCGCCATCCATTCCAACCTGTGTGAAACCACCACGCGGATCTTGGCAAGCCTGACCCCGCGTGAAGAACGTGTGCTGCGCATGCGCTTTGGTATCGGCATGAACACCGATCACACCCTCGAAGAAGTGGGCCGGCAGTTCTCGGTGACCCGTGAGCGTATTCGCCAGATCGAAGCAAAATCCCTGCGCAAGCTCAAGCATCCCAGCCGGTCCCGTCAACTCCGCAGCTTTCTTGACAGTTAAGGCTTTTGGGTCTCCTCAACAGCCGATACCGGCAGGCGACTTAATACGAGACGCCACAGTACACGCCTCAATACCCCCCTTTTCAGGTGAACGGCTGATGTGAGGTCACTGCTAAGTCTTTGTTTTTCTAGCCTTCGGCCCTCGAAATGGATGAGCCCTCGAAATGGATGAGCATTGAGCGCAGGTGTTGGGTTTTTAGAGGTGTCCAACGGGTCGCTTCAGTTTTGCGCCGTTCAGAGCAAGTTGCCGAGGATATTGTCTATCAGGTTGCCGCCTCGGTCTTTCAGAGCGTTTTGAATATTGTCCGCCAAGGCTCCGGTGACACTCTCCACCAGGGCGCCGCTGATGCCGTCGAAAATAAGCTGGGCGCCCAGAGCCGCCAGGATCACGCCCAGAATCCGTGTGATCATCGCTGCAAGCGTGTCGCCGATCAGCTTCATGATCGCGCCTACCGCCAGAAATAGAACCAGACATAGCAGAAGGTTTGTTCCCATACCGGCGAAAACCATCAGCTGGTCGCCAGCAGAACCTGCTTCGTTCATGAAAAGCATGACGGAGGCGATGGCGCCGGGGCCAGCCAACATGGGGATGGCCATGGGAAACACCGAGATGTCCTCATCGGCTTCATTGAACGCTTCGGCGCGTTCTTCCCGGCGCTCGGTGCGCTTTTCAAACACCATGTCCAGTGCGATCATGAACAACAGAACGCCGCCTGCAGCACGAAAGGCGTCGAGCGAGATGTTGAGGGCCCCGAGCAGCCACTCGCCCAAAAAGGCGAAGCCGAACAGCACAGCGGCGGCGACAAGCACCGATTTGACCGCCATGATGCGGCGGCGCCGGGCCGAGGATCCTTCAGTCAGGCTGGCGAAGATCGGGGCGACGCCAATAGGGTCGATGACTACGAAAAACGTGACCAAGGATGCGATCATCAGTCCTGCATCAAGTCCGTTCATGCCCGTCTCCCGTATATCTGCAACCTAAAATGCTTGCCTGGACTCGCGGTACGCGTCTCTGTCGCCACGAGAGGCGCGAAGGATTCAAACTGAGGAGACTTTTTGATGGAAAGGATATTCAAAAGGGCCGTACACCTTCTCGTCCCTCTGATAACCACCCTAAGGCCCCATATTGCCGTGAACAAGACCCGTCCAGAGATTTTGGCCGTCATGCTCGCGGGTTTGGCCAGGACTCAGACTGCGAACCTCGCCTGCAGGCTTGGCGACGAACCTGCCCGAAACGACCTCTGTCAAGTCCAGATGCACAGGCGATTGCGGCCTGAGTCGTGTGTCAAGGTCTCTGATTCAATCTCACCTGATCCAATCTCAGTAGGGTCGCGATAGTCGTGCCGCCGGGCCTGCATATTGTCTCTTCGTGGGGAAGGAGCGTGGTTGCAGTCGCTCTCATGGGGCGGAATGCCAAGGGATTGATCCGGGGCGAAATTGCTGCTATGTCAGAGCATGTCAAACGAGAATGACAGGCTGTGCAAGCTGGAGGTCGAGTTCGCTCGGCTGGAAGGGAAGGTGGACACCATGCAAGCAGACCTTAAGGCCGCTTTAGCCGATTTTCGCAAGGATATGG
>RKRX01000046.1 GCA_007571185.1 Oceanicaulis sp. | reverse complement strand
GCGATCTGCAAACCGGTGAGGACATCACCACAATCACCGATAAAGGCTCTGGCTCCATGGCGTGGAGCAATGACAACCGCACCCTGTACTGGGTTTGGCGCGATGAGAACAACCGGCCGCGCCGGGTTTATCACCAGACTCTTGGGTCTGCGGACGCCAAGCTGATTTATGAAGAGACCGATCCGGGTTATTTCCTCGATGTGAGCAAAACCGATGGCGACCGCTGGATCGTGCTGTCAGCCAGTGATCATACCACCAGTGAAATGCGGGTGTTTGACGCCGATGATCCTGAGGCCGAGGCGGTCCTGGTCTCAGAGCGTGAACCGGGGGTGGAATACTCCCTGACTGAAGCGGGGGGACGCCTGTTTGTGTGCACCAACATGAACGGCGCTGTGGATTTTCAGATCATGGAAGCCCCGCTGGACGATCCGCGTCAGGAAAACTGGACCATTCTGATCAGACACCGCCCCGGCGTGCTCGTGAGCGGCATGCTGGGTTTCAAGAACTGGCTGGTGCGCTCTGAACGCGCCAACGCCTTGCCCCGTATCGTGGTGCGTGACCTGCACAACGGCGAAGAACATGAAATAGCCTTTGAACAGGAAGCCTACGCGCTGGGCATGTCAGGCGGGTTTGAGTACGCCACTGATGTTGTACGTTTTCACTATGAGAGCCCGTCCACGCCTGCAGAAATCTATGACTATAACATGGGCAGCCGCAAGCGGGTGCTGATCAAGCGTCAGGAAATCCCCTCGGGCCACAATGCTGAAGACTATGTGGTGCGCCGCCTCCAAGCCCCGGCGCGCGATGGCGCACAGGTGCCGGTGACTGTCCTGCATCACCGCCGCACCCCGATCGATGGTTCCGCGCCACTATTGTTGTACGGTTATGGCTCTTACGGCATCACTATTCCCGCCAGTTTCTCTACCAGCCGGCTTAGCCTGGTGGATCGGGGCATGATTTACGCCATCGCCCATATTCGTGGCGGCATGTCCAGAGGATATCAGTGGTATCTGGACGGCAGGTTGACCTCCAAGGTGAACACTTTCAACGATTTTGTGGATTCCGGGCGGGCGCTGATCAATGAAGGCTATGCCTCTGAAGGTCGTCTGGTCGCTCACGGCGGATCAGCCGGCGGTCTTCTGGTCGGCGCCGCCATCAATCAGGCGCCCGAGCTGTTCGCCGGCGCCATTGGCGCGGTACCCTTTGTGGATGTGCTCACCACCATGAGCGACCCTGCCCTACCCCTGACTCCGCCGGAATGGCCCGAATGGGGTAATCCGATCAAGGATGAAACCGCCTATGATTACATTCTGTCCTACAGCCCTTATGACCAGATCAGCGCTCAGGATTATCCCCACGTGCTGGCGACAGCGGGCCTGACCGATCCGCGCGTGGCCTATTGGGAACCCGCCAAATGGGTCGCCCGCCTGCGCACGCGCCGCACCGATGACGGCTTGACCCTGATACGCACCAATATGGGCGCAGGCCATGGCGGCGCTTCAGGCCGCTTTGACTCCTTGAAAGAACAGGCCGAGGATTACACTTTCGCCCTGATGACGGTGGGGTTGGCCGATGCCGAAGCTGTGCAACGCCAGCGTTGAATAAGTCAAAAATCTAGGCTCTCTTGATGGGTGTTGGTCTCGAGATTTTTTTTACAGTTCCATCTCTTGTAATTTCGGTTACCCGGGTAATGTCACGCTTGGTCTGAGCAGCAGTGAAATTCACCAAATTCAACTCGTTTTCTGATCCACCATATACGCGGTGTAATATCTCCAGAATCTTTACACTATTTAACTTTTGTGGTTTTGGACTTGGATTATTCCTAGGTGAAGGCACGGTATCTGGAAACAAGTAAATACAAGGTGGTGGCAGCCTGTACGGTCCGACTAGATTTTCTCTTCCAGGCATTTGGAGTTTAGGGCAAGGACGCGCGGTAGAACCGCATACCCAGTCCCACGCGATGAGACCGTCAACTTGTTCTTTGCGATGAATGATCTCCGCTGACAACCTAGTATGGATTCCGCTCCAGACATTGTGCTGCGGTGATGCTCCTTCATTCGAGCAAACGGACCAAATCACAAATTCGTTCGCGTGCGGTGGTCTTTCAAAAATATTTGTGTTGTTGCCGTCCAGGCAACCTTTCAGTTCAATAACTGAAAGGTCTTTGTCCAATAAGGTTACAGTATAGTCGTAGCGATTTTCTCCACCCGAGGAATCCCATTCGGCGATTTCACCCCTCGCCTCCAAATCATTTAGTATCGTTTTAACGAATTCACGCTTGGGGCCCATTGTGGCAGCAAACTGCCCGCGTAGACGCTCAATAGCGCCCCGAAACAAACCAGACTCATCAAAGTCTTTTGGTGAAAGTCCGTGTGACCCGATATGAGGCGCCGCTTGCCGTAGTTCCTCGGCATAGGTCTCAATCAGCTCTTGTATTTTCGGATTTCGATCGCACGGTATCGAACTCATTCGCCCGCCCTCCACTACCTACATTCGAAAGTACAGGTTCAATGACGTGCTGTGCAATATAGCGTACAACTGGAACGGCGACGCCGTCTCCGGTCAGATGATAGGCTTCATTGTATGTCTCGGGAAGTTTGTAAGTATCCGGCAAGCCCATAAGCCGCGCAGTTTCGCGTGTTGACAATAACCGGGAGCGGATTTTATCTCCCTCCACAACGAGAATGAGTTGTCTGGAAGAACCGCCCGCCGGCGTGCGCAGACATCCGGCAATACCGTCGAATCTGACTTCTGCACGCTGGACCTTAACGCCTTGAGCCCAACGTGTACGTTTGTAAACACCGCCAACCATCTTAGTCTTGGATTGCTTGGCGGTGCGCACTTTTGCAAGATTCACTTCGCTCATCATAGACAACAGCGCTCTGGTTTCAGCAGCTTTGCACCATTGAACGGACTTCGGTTTGTCTTCGATGATGTCGACAAAGTTCATATCGCGCTTGTCTGGCATTGGCATGCTCCACCACAAGAAACGCTCGCCCAGATTTGCTGAAAGACGGGTCACAGCCCTACACAATGGTGTTGTGTGCCAGGGCTTTGTCGGTCCGTCACCGATGCCAACGGGCTCAATCGCATCCTTCACGGCGATAATGAAAAGTCGCGGACGAGACTGAGGCACGAACAGCGCAGCATCCACAACAAACGCACCCGGTCTGTAACCTAGTTCCACTAGCGACCTTATGATAGCCTCAAAATCCTTGCCGCCATGGCTTGTCAGTGTCCCAACCACGTTCTCAAGCGCAATCATGGAGGGGGCGCGCCCTTCCCGAGCTAGTTCTTCGCACAAAGTCATGAACGGCCAAAAAGCGCCGGACCGCTCCCCGCGCAACCCGGCGCCGCCGCCTGCAAGGGAAAAGTCCTGACAGGGAAACGAAGCCCAAACGAGGTCAGCATACCCGGGGAGGTCATCTGGGCTGATGTTGCGGACATCATCGATAACCATATGCTCTTCACCCCAATTTTGGGTGTAAGCTGCGCCTTTCTTGGCATCGAAGTCATTAGCGAACAGGCAGTTCCACTCGGAACCAAGACCAGCTCTGGCCATTCCGCCGCCCGCAAAGAACTCATAGAAATTCAAATGCGGCTTTTGCGGTCCGAGTCTCTTGAAATTCATCGCCACGATGCCCTGATGGGAAACTCTAGCCCGCGATCCCGGCAGCGGTCTCACGGATTTCCTGTAGCTGCATTTCACGTTCGGCCACTTGCGCATCTGTCCAGCCCAACTCGCGGATCTGCTCGCCATAGATGTTGTAATAACGCTGGCAACGGTTCGGGATGGAATCGAAGACCACGTTACCTGCCGCATCCACGGCGCCGGTGAGGACAATCTGGCGACGCTCGGCGTCAAGGATCAGGCGGCATTCGTCGATGAGGATTTGCTCACGCTGACGTTCGCGACGGGCTTCGCCTGCAATCTGGCCATTGATAAACCGGATCCAGCCGTTCGAAGTTGACCGTGTTTTGGGAAAGCGCGCAGCCTCACGGAAGGCTGCCAGGGCGGATTGGTTCTGACCTAGGTCAAAGCGTATATTTCCCAGCAATTCCCAAGCCTTGCCAGTGTCACTCAACCCGCCGCGCTCCAGCGCGACTTCCAAAGCGGTCTCGGCTTCAGCTTTGTTGTTACGCTGATAATGCGCTTCTGCAAGACGCAGAGCCGTCTCCCCATCCCCCTGCAAGTCGGACAAACGCTGCAGCACCGGAATGGCGCGATCGAACTCAGCGGCCTGACGCCACATATTGGCCAGGATTTCGAGATTGTTCTTACTGGTTTCAATTCGACCCGCATTCATTTCACGTTCGAGGATCAAACCCCCGCGATAGGGATTCTCGAAAAAACTGAAGTATTCAGCCAGACGGGTCAGCTGGTCTCCTTCCTGGAGTAAACTGTTGAGGTACATCAGTTTGTTGACTTCAAACACCCGATCAAGATCGTTCTGCTGGCTATAGAGCGCAACCAGGTTCTGCCACGGGGTGCGAGAGGACGGAAAAACATTGAGATATTCGCGCGCCACGCGGATTTGGTCATCGGTGCGGTCCAACTCCCGGTAGAAGTAAAACATTAGGTTGAAATCTTGCTCTCTCTTCTCCGGCGTGCCCTCATAAAAAATCTCAGCGTAACGCACACCCTCGGCGAGGCGGTTCGCCTGCAAATAAGCCTGAGCTACAATTTTGGCGAAGGTCGGGGTCAGTTCGGCGCCAGCCTCAACCGCCAGTTCAAACTGACGGATCGCCTCATCACTGTTTTCCTGCACCATATGAAGCTGCCCTAGCGTCGAGCGCAAGGCGATCACCTCGTCCGTGATTGGAGCGCCGGTATTGATTGCGGCTTCGAAATCACGAATGGCAAGATCCAGACGATCTTCAATGAAGTAGGCGCGAGCCCGAAACTGGTAGATTACAAAACTCTCATACGGCGATAGGGAATCGCCGCCGGCGAGTTCATCCATGATGCGTAGAACGCAGGCATTATCTTCTGCTTCCAGACATGTCTGCGCCTCGAGGATTTGCTCGCCCACAGCAGTGCTGAGTACACGACCTTCGACCCGTTTCTCATCATCATCCTTTCTGCGCCGCTGAGCTTCGGACGGGACAGCCAGGGCAAAAGCCAGAATGCCCGCGACCACAACTGTACCGGAAGCCCGGATCAAGTTGACAGGGTTGAATTTTTTGCACTGAGTCATTACCATTCTCCCCGTGATCGCGCGTCGAACGTTTGATGTCCGATGCGCCTCACAGCTTAATCATCAAGGCTGTAGTCGAGGCGCGTCTGCACGCCGCGACGCCAGATCGCCTTGCCATTTTGGATTTCCGGCTCATAGCGCCAGCGTTCCACCGCCCGGCTGCTCGCCCTTGAGAACAGGGGAGTTGAGCACTCCAGCGCAACGATGTTGACCGGAATTCCATCCGGCGTCACGTCAAACTGCATGTTGCAGTGACCTTCGATCCCGCGCTCAAGTGCTCGGGGCGGATATTGCGGCGGGATGCGAACCAGCGGCTGAGCATGACGATTTGATATATTGAAGTCAACTTCACCATCAAGACCAGGGGGGTCAAACTCAGGGAGTACGCCCGGAATGGTGGTCATATCCTCGGTTGGCGTTTTCGATTTCTGTCGCTCAATCTGAGGAGGAGGAGGGGGAGGCTCAACCTTGTTGTCCGTCTCATCAAAAGGGATTCGGTGTTGCGGGACGATATCTTCCACCTGTTCGGCAATGACGATGCGAACATCATCTTTAACCTCTGCCAGGATAACCTCTTCCACCAGGATCAAGCGTTGCATGAACATGAACAAAAGGAAAGTGATCACACTTGCAACGGGTAAGCCCACGAGAAGGCGGATAATGCCGGTCATCTCTCTCTCCTGACTATCTCCATCCGAAATTTACGCTTGATGCGCCTCACGGCTTAATCATCAAGATTGTAGTCGAGGCGCGTTTGCACACCGCGACGCCAGATCGCCTCGCCATTCTGGATTTTCGGCTCATAGCGCCAACGTTCCACCGCCCGGCTGCTCGCTCTTGAAAACAGCGAACTTGAGCACTTCAGTGCAACAATGTTGGCTGGAGTCCCATCCGGCGCCACGTCAAATCGCATGTCGCAGTAACCTTCGGTCCCACGTTCAAGCGCACGGGGCGGATATTGCGGCGGGATGCGAACCAGCGGCTGGGCATCACGGTCTGATATATCGTAGTTGACCTCGCCACCAATGTCGGGAGGTTCAAACTCTGGCAGCTTGCCCGCAATAGTGGTCATATCCTCGGTTGGCGCTTCCGCCTTCTGCTGCTCGATCTGAGGCGGCGGCGGGGGGGGCTCGACCTTGTCCACTTCATCAATGGTGACCTGACGATTTTGTGCAACGATATCTTCCACCTGTTCGGAGATAACGATGCGAATGTCATCCCCGGCCTCCTCCAGAGTCACCTCTTCCACCAGGATCAAACGTTGCATGAGCATGAACAACAAGAAGGTGATCGCGCCCGCAACGGGTAAGCCCACGAGAAGGCGAATAATGCTGGTCATCTCTCTCTCCTAACTGTCCTCAGTGGAAATGAGGACCGGAATATCCATGTCCATGAGCAGCTCCTGCACATTGAGAACGGTCCCCGCCGGCGCGCTCGCATCCCCCTGGATCATCGCTTCGGCCCGCGGATTCTCCTGCTGGAGTTGTTCAAAGACGGTGCGAAGCTGCGATAGCTCCCACACATCCCCGTCCACATAGATTTCATCATCAGCCGTGACAGCAACCAAAAGCGTGGGTTTATCTCGCTCAGAAATCTGCACTTCTGGGCGAATGATGTCCACACCGGGATCCTTGACGAACACGGCCGTCACAATGAAGAAGATCAGCAGAATAAACACAACGTCCAGCATGGGCGTCATGTCCAGTTGCACTTCTCCCTCATCTTGATTTACACGGCTTTGCCGACGGGCCATGATCTGCCTCCTTCCGGCCTTAGTTCTCGCTATCTTTGTCGCGCGTGATTGAGACCGGAATACCGTTCGCCTTCATCTCGTCCCACAGAAATACAACATCACCGTGGTCGGCTTTGTCAAACACCTCCAGAACAACCGCAGATTGGGGCTGTTCCGCACGAATACGCGACACCGCCGCCAACACCCGAAGGATGCTGGTTGTCTCCTGGTTCACAAACACACGGCTTTCAGGCGTGATCTGAACCAAAATGGCAGGATCACTGTTCTCGGTCGGATTTTCCGATGGAGGCGGGGGACGCATGTCGATTCCACGCTCTTGCAGAAACACAGCCGTCACGATGAAGAAAATCAGCAGGATAAAAACAATGTCGAGCATCGGCGTCATGTTGACGTCGGCATTATCTCCGGCGCGTTTTGCACGTCTGCGCATAGCTTATTCCACCTCTAGCTCATCAGCCAGCTCGTGCACGCCGGTTTTCGCCATGCGTTCAATCTGGCTGGTGAAGAGC
>RKRX01000066.1 GCA_007571185.1 Oceanicaulis sp. | reverse complement strand
GGACAAAGTCATGGTGGACAGCTTATAGTTGTTTCTTCAGCCGGCGTCAAAGACAGGGTCCGGGCCCGCCCTCGGCGATGAGGTCGCGCACCCGGAAGGCTCTCTTGGTATCCTTGAAATCGCCCCGATCCCAGAACCTGTGTGCAGGATCGGTGATATAAACCGGCGCCTGCGCAAAACCGTCCTCAACCGGCACGATGACCAGGTGATATTGCGCCCCGGCATTGCGGGCCTGAAGCATTTCGTTCTTGGTGACAAAAATTTCATGCCCCCCGACCACACGCGCCTTCACCTCTAGCATCAACATGCGGTTCTCTGCTGTAAAGCTCTCAATATCCCAGCCGCGATTGAGGTGAGAGACATCCACCGGTCTGCGCCCGGCGGCGCGTTCAGCGGCCATCACCGCCTCCATCCCGATCTGTTCGCTGATCGCGGTATCCTCGGCCATGCCTGCGGGAACACGGTCTTCATCCTCAAGACGCGCCAGCAGCCGGGCTGGAATCACCAGCGCCCCGCCGCACACCCGGGGCGGACGGGCCGATAGCGCCCGCTGTTGCTTGATTTCGGCCAGACGCTGTTCCAAGCGAGCGGTCAGATGATCAACCCGTTCCCGCGCCTTGCGCCAGGGCAGGGTTTCATCCCGGCCCGCCCGGATAGCGGCCTGGTGTTTGGCCACGCGATTGTCCCAGAACCGGATTTCTGTGGACAGGCGAGCGCGCACTTCGCGCTCGACCTTGTCGAGATGGCCTGACCGCTGCGCCTTGACCTGATCCAAATGCGGGCCGACCAGATGGGCGGCGACAAAATCGCGGGCGCGGTCGGCGAGATCGCCGGCCAACCAGTCCGCCTCCAGCACAGGCGCAAGCGCCGCCGCCTCATCATCGTGTGCGCCGCGCAGATCAAGATAGGGCGCCGCCCCGGCGTCTATCGCCTCACCGCGCGCGTCCATAAATACAAACTCCAGACGTTGTGAGACCGAACGGGCCGCCCCGTCAGGGGCTGTGCGCCCGTCGGTCACCTCATGCTCGGCCATGACAAGCAGCCGGGGCCGGGCGCCCGGGTCGGTCTCGTCAACCAGAATAGCGCCCTGTTGCAGCGTCAGGCCATAATGCAAAAGCGTCAGGTCCAGCACCGCATCAAGCAGCGGATGCCCGGGGGCGATAAGGGTGGCCTGTGGTCGGGTTCCCCGCGACGCCTTGTCAAAACAGACACGCTCATAGCGTTCAAGCACAGGATCGCCGGAACCGGTGCACCGGTCATGCGCCCGGACCCTGGCTGGAACGCGGAGTATTTCATACCGCCCGGACTCACGCGCTTCCATCACGCCCCCCAAACGGCGGAATGCTTCGTGGAAAAATTGGCCGATATAGTGCGGTTGCAGCCGCTCAGCGGCGGCGCGCTCCATATCCAGGCGCAGTTTTTCGACATCGGCGGCGGGCAGGCTTTCGCTCGAGAGCCGGGCGCGGCGTGACAGCGCTTCGATATGCGCGTGATCGACCGCGCCATCGACAACAGTCTCAAGCCGTCGTCGAACGGCGGGGTCGTCGCCATATCGGACCGCTTCAAACAACAGCTCATTGAGCGAGCGTTGCTCAAACAGCTCGCCAAGCACGTCATAGACCTTGCCCTTGAGCGCTTGCCGGGCTTCTTCAAGTTTTTCCAGCAGGCGTTCATAGACCTGACCTTCCCGCGTCTCGCCGGCGACCAGGTTGAACAGATGACAGACCTCAGTCTGGCCGATCCGGTGGATGCGCCCGAAACGCTGTTCCAGCCGGTTCGGGTTCCAGGGCAGATCATAATTGACCATTAAATGGGGAATTATACGCAAAAGTGCCATTGCTAATAAAATCAATGGGTTATGAGCAGTCTTCGTGGTTTAGTTCCGGGAGGATTTTGCGGATTTTCTGGCAGACACTTTATAGTATTTCTTTATCAATAAAACCTAGCGTTGATGCATTCTCGGTCAAAACCCGAGCCTTGGCCTTATCGATCCCACCCGGGGCTTCAGCATCAATCTCCAGCTTTATTTCCACCTTGGCGCCCGGGATGGTCGTGACTTGTTCGATAATCCCTTCGACGACCTGATAAATTTCTTTGGCGGGGCGATCAGGATTGATCATAACCGTGCCCAGGAAACGCTTTGGCAGTGCGGACTGTTTGGGCGAAATATCTGGATCATTTTCTGGCTCATGCCTTTCGGCTCCTCCTTCTGATCCAGAAGGTTGTTCAGGCGAAACGGCACTATCTTGCTTGTTAAACTCAGCCTCTGCGATGTCAGGCGCAACAATGACGCTCTCCGCATCAATCACCACCGGAACAGCTGTTTCCTGTCGAATAACAAGACCTTCGTATTTCTCCTCTACCTCGTTCCATCTCTCGGCATATGCAAAAACTCCCGGCACTATACCGCCAATCGCTGCCTTGACTGCCGTGGCCAGGACGTCCTTGTTCTTGAGGCGAGGGAAGTAAACGTAGCGATTGAAGTATTCCCAAATGTCCTTCAGGTATAAGTGGTTCTTACCATTCCATACATATTTCTTAAGCTCACGATCCAATCGAGCTGGACCCAACTCAGGAAACAAGCCTTCGTCACTCACCAATTTCCTGGCAGCGCGGGCAAGCAAGCCATCGGATGCGGGAACCTTCGGTGATTGCCAGTCCAGGTCCGCCTGCGCGTTTTCCTGCCAAGGATATAAAATGTAGCACCATGCTTCTTTCAGACGCGTCTTTACGGTTTCCCCGGCTTCTTGTGCTTTCGCTTCGGCAAGTGCGAGTTCACTCGCTTTAAGGTCCAAACGGCCTGATTTCGCGTCCCTGACGATCCCAGTCCAGGCAAGGTGAATACGTTTTGCTTCTTTAAGACTGTCAATTTGTCGGTTTTCAGCGGCTATGAAGATGAGGGTGTTTCGATATACACGCGGCATGTTCCCTCGGTGCATAAGAATATGCAGAGCTTCGGTTCTTGCTTCTGACCCTGCCCGGCCTGTATGCGGATGAGCAACACCAAGGACGACGGCCCTGATCCCCCCTGCTTCATCCGGGATATCCGAACTATCGCCCGGGGCCACCTGCACACTATCGAAGTGGCCTCGGTCAGCCATGCCATTCACATACTCGGTAAGGGCTTTGTCGATTTCGATCAGAACAAGTTGCTCCTCAAGTTGATTTGCTCGATCCTCGGCCATGCGATTGAGGCTCGGTGACATTGAGTACCAATACCGGCCCAGGTCGCCGTGCATGAACCTGGCCTGGTTGGTGAGTCTTCTGAGGGCATCCCCAAAAATCGCGGGCCGTTCACCCGGCTGCACCACGCCCAGGTTGATATGTTTATCGTCAATACCCCGATTCTCCTCGCCTGCCGTCGACGCAGTGGCCATGAAAATTGTGCGTGCAATCCGCCTGGCGGCTGAATATTTCCCGATGTTCGGGGAAGCTTTATCGATTTTGTAAGGTACGGAGTTTGATCCATCGATATCACCGGCGATAATCGATTGCCAATTGACATCAAGATAATGAAGCAGCTCAGGTTCAACCCGTTCAGAGCCGACCGCCACGCTTCCGGGCATAATCATGACCGATGGATCACCGTTGATCCAAAGCTCATGGATCACTTGCGCCATAAGCCTTAGAACACCTCGAGTCCGCTGGAACTTTTCAAGCGAGCCCCAGCGTGTGTAGAGCTGATGAAACAAATCCGGGTGGATCGGGTATGCCTTTTCAAGCTTCCGCCGGTAGTCCTCATCTGCACAACCTTGCGGAAAGTCGTCCGAATTTTCCCGGTACATTTTTGCAAACTGCTTCAGAGTGTTGTCCCGGTGCATGAACCGGTCGCCGGGAATGTCCTTGAAGAGGCGACGCCGGACGATCTCGTAGCTTTCTTCCTGAGAGGCCGGACGCCATGATGACTCTATCCTTGAGAAGGTTTGCCCCAGGCGCTTAAGCGCCTCTTGCCCGCCTTCACCTCCAACTTCGATTTGAGATGCCGGGAGTGATGCCACCAAAAGTATCCCGGGGCTGGCTTTGACCGCTTCTGTGAGGGATTGAACAAACGAGAGGTTCGCATCAAACGACCCGGAAGGCAGACCTTCAGTTTTATAAATTTGCCGCAGATAGGCGACCCATTCGTCAATCAGGATCAGGCAGGGTGCGAACTTCCTGAAAAGCTCTTCCAGAAGATTTGACCCCGGGGCGATACCGCGCTCATCGTTCTCCACGACCATGGCGAAACCTTCCGCGCCGCCCAGTTGCCAGGCCAACTCTCCCCAGGTCGTTTTGATCCTGACGCCACGGCCTTCAGACAGAACATCTTGCGGCCCACGAGAAGTTCCAACCAGAACCGCGCGGTTGATCTTTTTCGGAACCGACACTTCCTTGTCTGTAAGGAGTTGATCCAGACCCGGAAGGTCTTCCGTTGGTATGTCGCCCGCCATGTGATAAAGAGCGAGCATCGAGTGCGTTTTGCCGCCGCCGAAATTGGTCTGGAGTTCAACAACCGGATCACCACCCTTGCCCGAGAGGCGTTTAGCTGCGCTTACAAGAAGCGTGCTGAGACCGTCTGTTAAATATGTGCGGCTAAAAAACTCACCCGGATTAAGATACTCGGACGGCGCACTGCCGTTATGAACCTTGGCAAGGTCGGCGGCAAACTCAGCCTGGTGGAATTCGCCGGTAGCAACATCTGGATGCGGCTCAATAACCTCACGCCAGGATAAAAGCCCTGCGGTTGTATCCACGGAGATTTCAGTCCCCCGCGTCTTCTTGCGTTCCTCGTTTCGCTGTAGCTCAGCAAATTTGGTTCTAAGGATTGTATCCCGCATTTTGCTGATTTCATCTGCGGCATCACCGGCGCTGACCGCCTCCAGCAAACGGCGCATGGAATCGAGAGCCCGTTCAGCATCATCGTAACTAAATTTCTCGTTGTGAGAAAGCTTGTTACGAACCTCCAGAAGCTCTGAAACATAAGACCGTCCCGAGTGACCCAGGACTTTTCCAAACGCATCTCGCCAAAAGACCATCATGCATTTCAAAAGTCCTTGCTGATCCCAGTTTACACCGCCATCGGAATTGGCGCGCATGCCCAGCCGCTCGACGACCTGCACCTGCCAATAACCTTTGAGTTCGGCGCCAAGCCGTTGTTCAACAAACGGGGCCAGGGCTTCTGGCAAAAGTTCCATTCCTTCGAATACGGTTTGTCGTGCACTTTTCGCCATATCAATCCTCCTGGAAACTCATCGCGGTTTGGTTATTTTGATATTCAAGCGATACGCTTGCAGCCATGCGAGTCAGGTCCGCCCAGACAGCGATCAGACCATTATAGGCTGTGGCTTCCCCGGCGTCCTTGCGCTTGTTCGAGCAGATGTCATACAGGCAATAAGCAAGGTCCTTGACCGCTTCAGCCTTCCCACTGCCAATCTGTTTCAGCAGAACTGCCGCCTCATGCTCACCCCGGGTTTCCAACGTACGGATCAGGTATTGGCAGCATTCCCATATGGTAAGATGTTTTTCGTTCTCAGGTGACCAATCATCCAAAAGCTCATCTCGTTTGAGGATGCGGACTGAGCCTGCCGCACTCTCAACAATCCCTGCGTGCTTGACGCCTTCAACCGAAATACCGCGGGCCTGTGCTATGGAATTGGCCGATCCGTACTCGCCCTTGTCGTTACCATGCTGTTCAAACCAGGTGATGGCAAAACGGGTGTCCGGATCAAACTCACCCTGAATATCGTTCAAAAAGTCATCAAGCTCTCTGTTAATAAGCTGGAGAGCCGTCTTGACAGCCATCGAACTATCATCAGCTTCCAGTACTGCCCTATAGCGAGAAAAAATCCCCATGCCGGGGCCAATAGCAGATTGCGGCATATCTGCTGGCGCAATATTGGCGGCCTGAAGTTCGGCGATGGCTATGGGAAGTTCTCGCTTCAACGCACGGATAAACTCTGCCCGGGTGATTGTCTCTGCGCAAGCGTCCTTCTTGCGGCAGACAAGGACGACAGAATTTGCGAGCGCGTTGGTACCAGATGCGATCATGCGAGTGGCCATTTCTGTCTTCAGTGGCCACGTGCCGACCACGGCATAACCCGCTTCGATAACAGCCCGCAGGAAGGTTGCCCAGCCTGTAGAGCTAATCCCTTCTTTATCGATCTCACTTTGCTTGAAGGCATAATAGATTGTAGTGGGGTAAGAATCCGATGATGAATTCGCCATGTTTCGAACGGCTTCAGTCATGCCATCCAGAAAGAACTGCTGAGCTTCGGATTTTCCTCCATGCCGATATGAAAGCGCTACAAGCTCTTCGGCTTTCGGTGTGGAAAACAAACCGAATACATCTGGATAAATCTCCTTCAAACCACGCTTGAGCCAGAGATAAAAGAAATCAGATAAATCTGCATACGGAATGTTGTCGTAGTACGGCGGGTCGGTTTGTATGACTGTCTTTGGGGGATAGTCGGCACTTTGAGCGTCAGCATTCTTTATCCTTGACTGAGATGAACCCCTCCAGTGATCCAGGACCTTTGCGACTCTACCAGCACTCACAAGAAAATCACTAGCTCCACCTGCAAATGGATTGGCTTCAAAGAAATCCCAGGTCATGGGAATGGCTTGCCGACCGAACATGTTCTTGAGCGTAGTTGCACCGGCCGACCATCGACAATGAGCATTGCAGTTATCAGCCATGCGGCTGAGAGCCAGAGTGAGATAAACAACCACGGCATCCGCATAACTGATCACATCGGGGTTTTCGTTCTCGTGCGCCTTGGTTTGCTCTTTCAGAAGAGCTGATAGAGTTTTAATTTCATCTGAAAGAGCGGAAAGAACAGCAAGTTGACGATTTGTGAATAATTGATACCAATACCGGTAATTATATCCACGTCCGCTCACAAGATCCTTTGAATCTTCATTCATGGAGTCTTGTGGTTTCCAGCTTGGAATGGCCGACAAAGCGGCTTTCTCCTGATCTTCTGAAGGGGGTAAGTACACTCTGCCGCCCGGAGTTGAAACGACAATTGCAAGGAGTGTTTGGTTTATCTGGCCTGCTTTAGCCTGCGCCCGAACATAGTCCGGTGTTATCGCGGCGCCTGACAGAATGCATTTGAAGTTTGCCCCTCGTGCAGTTTTAGTCCCTGATCGAGCCTGCTTTAGTTGCTCAGGTGTTCCTCCCGCCTCAATAGTATACTCAATCTTTTTCCCGGATTTGCTAACCACAGGTACAATTCGAAATTCCTTGCCCTTCTTCGAACTCAAAAGAAAAGATGTCGTAATGGGTACATGAGTAGATGAGAATGCAGGATCCGGACTTGGTACAGTCCTTGACCAGAGCCAGCCGACTGGCTTGACTCGATTACCTCCGCAAGCCTTGGGGAGACGCACTTTGGGAAACACCTTTTCGAGTTGCGCTTCTGCTGAAGAATATACCTGCTCGGCAAAAAACCTGACATCCTCCGCCAACCCTTCCGCATTTCTGTAGAAGCCACGAGATCGTGGGCCCGGATGGATCGGTTCACGG